>CAZQUK010000284.1:0-4653 GCA_964596435.1 uncultured Oligoflexia bacterium | reverse complement strand
CTTAAACACGTTGAGACTAGCACTGCAGCATACCTGAACTTATTGAGAAGTTCCAAGTAAACAGTGTATCTATTTAATTATACAAATAATTATGGTTCTATAACCCCGGCTTGGTCTGAGCAATTAATAATCGGATCATTTTGTGTTCCTCTAATTCTAGTCCGTATGACAAAAATTGATATAATATAATTTGCACCAATACTACCAATTATGATAATATTTGGTAGTATTGGTTCTAATTATTATGATTGAATTTATTCGCAAACAATACCTACCTGAACTTCTTAGTAAAAAAAGTCACTTTTTATTTGGAGCCCGTTCAACGGGGAAAACTTTTTTAATTAACCAGCAACTTAAGGATATTAAAACTTTCAGTTTACTTGATAACAATACCTTTAGCCAACTGGCAAGAAGACCATCATTCTTGTCTGAATCAATTACAAAAAACAATCAAAGCGTAGTTATCGATGAAATACAAAAACTTCCGATTTTACTTGATGAAGTTCAAAAGCTTATACAGGAAAAAAATATACATTTTCTTCTTACGGGAAGCTCGGCAAGAAAACTCAAGCGTGGAGGGGCAAATCTTTTAGGTGGGCGGGCGTGGGTATCGTCTCTTTTCCCACTTTCCTATTCGGAAATCCCTGCTTTTAATCTTCTTAAATACATAAACCGCGGAGGGCTGCCGCACATTTATCCCTCAGAAAACCATACAGATGAATTAAAAAACTATGTATCACTTTATCTGCGAGAAGAAATTCAAGCTGAAGCTTTAACAAGAAACATAAGTAATTTTGCCAGATTTCTTGATATAATAGCACTTCAAAACAATGAAGAACTAAATTTTGAAGGAATTTCGTCTGACACTGCGGTGTCGGGTAAAACCATACAAAGTTACATTCAGATTTTAGAAGATACTTTGCTTGGATTTTCAACTCCAGCTTTCTTGCGCACAAAAAAACGAAAAGCAATAACACGATCTAAGTTTTTACTGTTTGATATCGGTGTCACTAACACTCTTGCCATGCGCGGAAAAATACTTCCTAAAAGTGAACTTTTTGGAAGAGCTTTTGAACATTTTTTAATGTTAGAGTTAAGAACTTATCTTAGTTATAACAACGTCGACCTGAAACTACAATATTGGAGAAGTACTTCAAAATTTGAAGTTGACTGTATTATTGGTAATATGTGGGCCCTTGAATTTAAATCTACTGATATGATTTCAGAAAAGCACCTTAAAGGACTTAAGGCACTAAAAGAAGAAGGGTTAATTAAAAACCATGCAATAATATCCCTCGATCCTGAACAAAGAACAATTAATGGAATTAAGGTCTATCCATGGAAGGATTTTCTTGATCTTTTATGGTCCGATAAGATTATTACTAAAAATAAATAGTCGGGCCAAGAATGGCCAAGTGTTACTATATTAAACCTGTGCAATTAATTAAAACTCAACATTAATTGTTACATCTTGAAGCACAAAACGAAAATCATAATTAGAAAAATAACTTTTATCTTCTAAGATTTCAAATTTTTCGCTAAAAACACTGTTAAATATAAGCCTAAAAGTATTAACAGGGGTTAAAGAATCATATAAATTACTTTTAATGTTTTTTGGTAAATATATTGCGTTTAATATTCTCATTCGTTCTTGTAAAAATCTTTTACTAGGCTTGTCCCATTCTTCAAGCGATCCCGATCCGTGATCACCTTGTAAAATAATTACTGGTGGCTCTTTTGAACGGCTCAAAATATTATCAACAAGTTCAAGTGCCTTGTTATTTGTAAACTGTAAGTTTTCTACAAAATGCTCCTTGTCTTTCCAGGTGTTTCCAAAATGTAAACTCATTTCAACGTTTTTTCTTAATTCACCATTTTTTGTAAACCAAAATGGAGGGTGGGGCGCCATTATGTGTGCAAAAACAAAAGTAGGACCATCAATTTTAGGAATTTCAGATAGTTGGTTAAATGCACACAGAATTCCCTTGGCGCTATCTTTTGAAACCAAATTAATTTTGCCTCTTTTTTCATAAAAATCTAAAACAGTTGATCTAACAAGTAGCATTCTAAATTCTGAAGAAAAGCCGCAAGTTATTTCTAAATCGGCATATTCGTTTCGTCTTGTAGCCGTAGAATCACCATCAATATGAATGGTTTTATATCCTTTTTGTTTTAAAAATTTCATTACTTCATTGTTTTTTATAAACTCAAATAAGCTAGAAGAATTGTTTGAAATATTAATATAATTTTTTGCAACGTCGTTTACATAATTCATTCTGAGGGCTGAGGCCAAGGAAAACCCTGTAAGTGCGTAGTTGCTTCTGGCCCTATTAACTATGTAAAAACCTTTGTTTTTTAGGGAGTCTAAAAACGCATTGTTGTTGAAATTATAAAAGCCTTCAAGCGTTGTGTTGTGTGGGTAGCCATCTAATATAATATAATAAATATCGGGTTTATATTTACTAATTATATTAGTGCTTTTAAATTGTTTGGTTTCCGAGCTTTTGGGCTTTGTGTTTTTTTCAAATTTATAATCATTAAATTTGTAAATTGAAATATTTATTGTCACCATTGAGAGCAGTACAATTGAAAATAAATTTAAGAATTTTGTTATTAGAACAAATTCTTTTTTAATGAAAAACAGCAAGAAAAAACTTACAATAATTATCCATAAATATATTCTGATTCTTGTAACGTCATATCCAAAATCAACTCCAAGAATATTAACATTACTCAATAAAATACCGACGTGACCAAACAAAAAAAACAGCGAAATAAAAATCGTAACAAATAAACCTGATTTTCTTATATTTCTAAAAATAATTGAAAACACTAATAAACAAATAAAACTAATAAATAACGCTGCAAACACAACAAGTAAAATTTCACTAAGTGTTGTAACAGAAAATATCTGCTCCACATTGTGGGATATTAAAAATAAAATAAAATACAAAGAAAAAAATAATGAATGAAACGCATAGGGTCTGTTAAATGTTTTTGATAAAAAAGCATTATTAAGTTTCATGCAAATATCCCGCCTTTTAGGTAAAAAGAGTTCGCTTTATCAACATCCTAAAATTGATAGTAAAATATGATAACGAAGCATTTCTTTCCATTAACGCGTGCCTAATGTTTTTTCGCCGGTTATTGTGTTTTCACCACTTTCCCTAAGCGTTTTTGAGTGCTCTTGTGAAAGAATAAGGAGCTGCTTGGTTGTTGGTAGTGGTTTTACTGTAAACAGCAATTGGTACGCAAAAAGGCCGGGCAATAACTTTGCAAGATAGTAATTTATTTTTTCAAGAAGGTTTCCTATTCTTGAATTTAGACCCAAAACAACCGTTGCGGGGACTGGAATAGGTATTTTATTTAGTATTTGGTAGTTGCATTGTATAAAAATGTGTCTAAATGAGCGCATTGTAAAAAGCCTTGTGTGTGTTCTGTCTAAAATGCCGCGAGGTCCGTAGTTAAATTCCCCAAGTGTCAACATAAAGCGCACAATAAAAAAACCAACATTTCCGGTTGAAACAATGACCTCGGATTTATGGTTTATACTGTGGTTTGCCCTAATAATGTCCAGAAAATATTCAGGCTCAACAAGGTGCTCTAAAATATCAGCTACCACTATGTAATCGTACTGCTCGCGCACTAGTACCTCGGCAAGTTTATCAAGATCCTTATTAAGATTAATCTGAAAATACTTATTAAGTTTCTTGTTTGCCTTATCGGGCGCTAAAATATCAACTCCGTCAACCGTGCAGCCTTTACTAATTAGCATTTCAGAAATAACACCGTCTCCACAGCCAATATCTAATACTTTACTTCCATGGTTAACTTGCTTTACCACCATTGAGTGACTTGAATATTTACCAGGTTTTTTTGGGTAACCGTATTCTTCAAGATGGTATTTTCTGTCATACAAAAAACCCATCTTTTGAAGTCTAAAATGTATGGATGCTTTAAGTACGTTCCAGGCGTAATTCATACCATTTACGTTACACACTTCGTCACCATAATGGGTTGGCATTGGCACTTCAACAATTTTGGCCGTAGCCGCCAGACTTTGGATTATAATTTCCGTATCAAAATGAAAATCATTTGAGTTAAGCTCAAATGGTATTTTTCTTAAAAGTTCAGTTGAGTATGAGCGGTAGCCTGAATGGAATTCTGAAAGATTTGATCTTAAAAAAAAGTTTTGTAATGTTGTTAGCGTTTTATTTCCTAAAAATTTATAAAAAGGCATGCCACCTTTTAGTGGGGAGCGCCAGTTGCTCATGCGCGTGCCAAAAACGGCATCGGGTTTAGAAGCAGAATTATATTCATCAATAAGTTTATCAAGAAGTTCTGGCGCATATTGACCATCGCCATGAACCAGAAACACACGCTTAAAATTATTATCAATAGCATATCTGTAGCCAAGTTTTTGATTGCCACCATAGCCCTGGTTTCTTGGATTTCTTAAAACGGTAACCTTGGCTTCGTATTTTAATTTTTCTCTAATCTCATCGCTTACAAAAAAAGTTCTGTCCCGGCTTCCGTCATCAATAATTAAAAGTTCATTAAGTGGGTCAGATAGTATTTTTTTTGGGATCCTATCAATTACTTT
Source organism: uncultured Oligoflexia bacterium (assembly GCA_964596435.1). GTDB lineage: Bacteria > Bdellovibrionota > UBA1018 > UBA1018 > CAZQUK01 > CAZQUK01. Next base: position 50 of record CAZQUK010000284.1, on the reverse strand, counting down.
TGAAATAAGATGCTCGTGGTTATAGGCTACAATAAAAATGAGATTATTTT
>CAZQUK010000283.1:0-4658 GCA_964596435.1 uncultured Oligoflexia bacterium | reverse complement strand
TTAGATTTTAAATCCTGCCTGTGTTAATCGATAGTAATGACAATAAAAATTATTATACTATCCTTGTACGCGTTTATTATTATAGCTGTTGGAATTATGGGGCTGCGGCGGGCGCGAACCTTTCAGGATTTTTTTCTTGGGGGTGGTAAAATTGGTCCATGGATGAGTGCCTTTACATACGGTACGGCCTATTTTAGTGCGGTATTGTTTATTGGGTTTGCGGGTAAGATTGGCTGGTCGTTTGGCTTGTCTGGTATTTGGATTGCTGTTGGTAACAGTTTAATTGGTGTTCTTGGTGTTTGGTTTTTTTTAGGAAACAGAATAAAAAAAATGTCTGTCGACTATAAAGTATCAACAATGGCTGAGTATTTTGAAAAAAGATACGACAGTAAATTTTTAAAGGTATTTGCTTCAATAGCCATTTTTGTTTTTTTTATTCCATATTCGGCTGCGGTTTTTATGGGACTTTCTTATCTTTTTGAATCAAATTTTGGTTTGGATTACTGGGTTTCGCTTGTTTTTATGGGTGCCTTTACGGCCGTGTATCTTGTTCTTGGCGGCTACAAATCAATGACAATTATTGATGTTTTTTTTGGGGTAATTATGGCGGTGGGGGTTATTGTTTTGCTTTCAAGTACACTTAATAGCGGTGGTGGACTTGATGGTATTATGAATAATTTATCATTAATTGATCCTAAACTTAAAGGTATTGTCGGCCCGCCCGGTTTTTGGCCATTGTTTTGTCTTATTTTTTTAACCAGTGTTGCCCCATTTGCAATGCCGCAGCTTGTTCAAAAATTTTATGCTATTAAGGATAAGCGTTCTATAAATATAGGGATGGTGGCATCAACATTATTTGCGGTTCTTATTGGTGGGACAGCATATTTTGTAGGATCAACGACAAGAATTTTTTTATCACCAGAAGTTTCCCCCAATGCGTTTGGCGAGGAGGGGCGCCCGGTTTTTGATGCTCTTATTCCAGAACTTCTGGTTAAGGTTATTCCAAATTCATTATCGGTATTATTACTGCTGGTTATTTTGTCGGCTTCAATGTCAACGCTTGCAGCACTTGTTCTTATTTCAAGCTCATCGGTTGCAAAAGATATGTATCACCCCAATTGAGCGAAAAAATTCGCTCTAACTTCAAAAAATGTCTTATTTTTGGTTAAAAAATGTGCATTTTTGAAAAATTAAAACCCGCTAAAGAAGAGATAAAAAAATCCACTTTTAAAAAATAAATGGAGTCAAAACAAGTCGTTTTTAAAAGAAATGCACCTTTTTATTACTCAATTGGGGTATCAGGGATTTGTAAACGCAAAGGCAACAGACAAGAGCTTAACCTTAATTATGCGTGTATCGAGTGCTTTTTTTATATTGTTATCTGTTGTTTTTGCTTTATTTAAGCCCGCAACAATTGTTGCAATTTTAGGAATTTCATGGGGCGCTATTGGATCTGTTTTTTTAGGTCCTTTTATCTGGGGACTTTTTTTAAAAAAGGCAAACAAGGCTGGAGCAATTAGTTCATCTGTACTTGGGCTTTCGGTTTGTATTGTTTTATATATTAACGGACACTCTTCGCCTGAGTCAGGAACTATCGGCATGATGGTGTCTTTGCTTGTGAATCCACTAGTAAGCAGTGTGATCAGAAAATAGCTACCAGACGAAGCCAACCTGTTTTTATGTGCGTGCGTGTGCATGGTTGCATGCGCTTGCGTGTCTGTTCTAACTCGCGCACATGATTGTGTGTGGGTTTCCCGGTGTGTGTGCTTGTTTTTATTCGCGCCTGTGCTTGCGCTTGCCTGCCACAGGTTAAACTGATGTGTTTTTTAGTTTTTATTGCTTGCTTATTTTTAATAAGCGCCAAAGAAATCGTTGATGGATTCAATTAAGATGTCTCTAACATCATCTCTTTCAAGATAAAGTTCGTGGTGCGCGTTTTGAAATCTTTTTATTTTGCAGTTTAGCATTTTTTTGCATGCAGTGTTTTGCCCTTGTGGCCGGACTAGCTTGTCTCTTCCTGCCTGGAACATTAATACGGGTGTTTGAATTTTATGGGCATTTTTTTGAATATCCCTTGTGGCCATGATTCCTTCTTTTACCCATTTGTTTGTGGGGCCCGCAACAATTTGTTCGGGGCGCATTTCTAACATCTGGCGATATTTTTTTAATCTAACTTTGCTGTTTGTATATTTATTAGGCTCAAGTGGGTTATAGGGACCCTCGCCAATTGTGTATGAATCACCAAGCCCCATGAAACAGAAAAAATTAACCAGGTTTAGGGCCACGGCTTCAGGATAGGGGTCAGTGTTTATTTCAAGCATTGGGGCGATCAAAACGGCACTATTAAATACGCCATTATATTTTGCCAAAAACTTCGAAGATATTGCTCCTCCCATGGAGTGTGAAATTAAATGAAGGTTTTTGTATCCGGTTTTCATCACAACCTTATCAAGGAATATTACAAGATCTTTAACGTAGTTGTTAAAATCCAGAACGTGACCCTTTTGAGTGTCGCTAAGCAGTCGGTCCGATAGGCCCTGGCCCCTGTGATCGAGAACAAAAAAATTGAAGCCCAAATATTTTAAGTCATAAATTAATTCTGCATATTTAAATGCAGGCTCCGTGCGGCCAGGCACTATAACTATGGCACTTGTGGCGTTTTGATTTTTAGAAAATTCAAGGTAATGAAGTTTCAAACCATCAGTACCATTAAAAAAACCATCTTTAGCTTGCGTTTCAAGAAAGGGGATGACTTCGCTATCGTAGGTGGACTCAAAATTGGATTCGCTAATTGCAAGTGCTTTTTGTGGTGAGATACTTAATGAGAAGAAGAAAAGGACAGTTAATAATATTTTATTTATATTCGTCATTGTCTGGAGATTCTATTAGATGTGCGCTGTTTAATGCAATAAAAAATATGAGTTGTGGTGCGCTTCTTGAGGTATGGTGAGTTGTGTGGTGCGCGCCATGTTGTGCGGACTGGAGTGAGAGGTGTGGGGGGGCCTCGCTATGAGGAGTTGATCATCCCGCTTTGAAGAACTGGGACTTGCGATGCGGTGTTGATCATCACGCCCTGTCGTGCGGGGCCTTGAAGTGCGGATCGGAGTGGGAGCCATGCAATGCGGGCGGGTCGTGCCCTTTCATACGCGGCCTTGATATGCTGTTGGTTCCATGTGGTTTTGAATAATACTATTATTTTTATCTGAGCTTATAACAGCTAAAATTTTCTTTCAAAGTATTTAAGAGCCGCAAGCTTGTTATGTGTGCGGCACCTTAGGGTTAGATTGTCAGTGGTGCTTGGGCCTCCATGCGAAAATGGTATTAAATGCTCGTACTCAAGTCCGTATTTACTGTGGCACTGGTGTTTTGTTTTTGGGTCGCGGTATGTGCATTTGCCATCATCTCTGTGCCAGACTTCTTGTTTTACTTTTTGTGGAATGTAGCGGGTTTGAGACGTTGATTTTTGTTTGTAACTCTCCGGCGAGGTAAAATTTGTAACTTTAGTCAGGTTTGTTTTTGGTGCTTTTTGCAGCGGGGGTTTTAGGTTTGGGTCATTTTCTTTAATAAATTTATCTGCAAGTAATTTGATTATGTCTGCATAAGATTCTGATCCATTTAATTTGTGCGCTGCCAGTTCTTTTACGCGTTTGAGTTTTTGCATTAGTTCATTGTCAGCTGTGAAGCTTATTCTTGTGTCTCCTGCGGCTGTCATTGTGCGTGTTTTGTCATTTTTTGCAAGTATTGCATTTGGTGAAATTTTCAGTAATGTTTTTTCGGTGTCGCGTTTTGACTGACCGCAAACAGATTCAATAACTTTAAGTTTTTGTGAAGGCGAATATTCTTTTTTATTAATTTTCCGCTCATTGTTAAAGAAGCCTTGCACGGCACTTGCCTGGGTGAGTGTGAGTTTACCGGTTTGTACAAATTCTTTTGTTTGAGGTACGACTTTTACAAGCCTCATGGCAGCAATACGTCTGTGTGCCGCACCTTCTGAATATTTAAGTTCCTTGATACAGAATTCATACATTGAAGAGTAGCCACGACTTGCAAAAAGGTAGCGCCTTTCGATTTCATATAAATGTTCGATTACGCGTGTTGTGAGTTCTCGTTCTTTGCCAACTAGAATTTTTGTATTTGAGATTAATGTGTCAGAATCAATGGTTTGAATTTCCATAATGTTTGGTGCTCCTTTAATTTAAGGAAGCACTATAGCACAGGTTTTTGGAGATGAATTTTTTGCATTATATAACCCATAATACGCATTTTTGGTGTAGGGACTTCCCGCGGCGCTTTTTCTGAAAAATGTTACAAATAAGGGTATTGTAAACGTTTACAGGTGGTCAAAAAACAGTGGATTTAAAAACAAAAAAATAATTACAGATTTTACATAAAACAATGTCAACAAAATAATATTTTTAATCAAACAAAAAGTTTTTCGTAGGCTGTTAATGGCCTTCTGTAAAGTTGTTTTATTATCTCAAAATGCGTAGCCAAATGATAGTTCGCTAACCACTGTGGCCCCTGCGCCACTAACAGTAAAGGGAACGCCCAGTATATTGATTGTTGCGCTGTACGATGCAATTTCAGCGCCTAAACCAAGACCAAGGTTAAAGCCCCCGTCCCAATGCCAGCGGTATCCAAAAAGCCCGCCAAATACT
>CAZQUK010000282.1:0-4700 GCA_964596435.1 uncultured Oligoflexia bacterium | reverse complement strand
GGCTATAATCTATCAATATTACGGCTATTTTATAGACAACTGCGTTCTTGTTAAATAAATTATTTTCTGCCGATAGTGAAATTACTAATAAATTTTTTGGCACATGTTTTGCTCTCTAGTTCTTAAAGAGAGAATTTTACTACCAGGCACTAGAAGCGGGACAGGCAGAAATATTAGAAACATTAAAAGCCATCCAAGATAGGCTTGATCAAACCCCACCTGCTCCTCCAGTAGAGCAAGTAGCTTGCAATAAATTATCAGCTGAACAAAGAACAACTATTAATCAGGTCTGTGTCACATCAAAGGGAGCAAAGTTCAAGCGAGTAGAAAAAAAATATTTTAGAGAAGCCTGGCAGGACGAAGCAGGTATGATCTGGTCTGATAGAATAGGAAGTGCAAACCAGTATGATGCTATAGAAAACTGTAAGGCGATAGAAGGAAAACTTCCATCAAAAGAAGATTTTGAAAGAGGTAAAAAAAATGGAATCAGAGAAGTACTGCCAAATATGAAAGACCGCTATTTTTGGTCTTCTTCGGTGCATCCTAATGATTCCGGTAACGCCTATTACTTCAATGGCATTGGTGGCGATATCGACTACGGCTACCGCGACAACGACAACGTCTCGGTCCGCTGCGTGGCTGGCCGCTAGGCGTGGTGTATATTTAATAATTTAATAATTTGCTCACGCGACTAAGTTCGCGTGAGCTTTTTTGTACTCCGAATAATTGGTAAGATTTTTTTCAAAAAGCTCTTCTGATAATAAATTATGTAAACCATTAAAATTTTACACGTTTAAAATTCCTATTCACGGGTAAATTTATATATTAAAGCTGTTCGTTGATTTGACAACGCCTACTAAATATAGTAGAGTTTATGAATGGGTCGGGTTAAGCGAGGTGGTTATTTAATAGAGTGGTGGATGGGAGATCATTTGCCAAAGCATGTGCATGTATATAAAGATGGGGAGTTTGTGGCAAAAATCTCAATACCAGGGTTTATTGTTTTAAGGGGAAAAATGACAAATCGTCTTAAAAAGATACTGGATGATTTATTGAAAAAAGGACTTATATGAAAAGAGATGAAAAAATAAAAGCCGTTTCTTTTAACAATAGGAAAAAGCAGCTGACAGTAACATATGCGTCAGGGAAAACAGTTTCAACGCATTATGCGGTGCTTGGAATAAAATCGTTAATAAATAATGCTTGGGTTGATAATGAAACCAAGGGTCGAAGCATTGGTTTTGAGTTTGAAAACGGCAAAAAAGACTATATGCCTTTTGATCAGCCACTTTTTGGCGCAAAAGATCCGGATTTTCTCTTAATAAATGCAATTGAACATCTTACAGCTCGTATAAAGGATGAAATTAAGGCAAAAAAAATCTCAAAACGCTTTCTTTCTGAAAAATTAAATACCTCAGACAATCAACTTGGGAGGCTTTTAAATCCCAATATATTAAATAAAAATCTTACACAGCTCTTTAAAATTGCCGCAATTTTGGATCTAAAAATAGAGATTAAGTTGAAAAAAGCGGCATAATGCGGACGCACTATCTTTAATAATTACAAATACTTAGCTTCTGATAATGAATCTTATGTAAACCAGGGATTTTGGGTTGGTGAAATTTTGTGTTCTTTTACCCTGCTTTTTTTTGTTTTGACTCTTCTTGCTCTTTTAGTTTTTTCCAATAGTCGGCAAGGGAACTATTTTCAATCAGCTTTTTAGAATATTCTTCTTTTTCTTTTGGCGTCATATTTTTTGTTTCTTCATATATTTCTTTTTGAATTTTATGTTTCATTTCAACACAATCAAATTTCTTTTTCTTATTCATCAAAAACTACCTCCTTTGGTGATACTATTTGAATCATTCCATACCCGTTTTGAAGATTTGCATGGTTAAACGCTTTTATTTTATCAAAGCGTACAAGATGTTTAAAATTCCATGAAACTATTGCGTCTACTCGGGCAATCGTAGCAAAGGCAACGTGTTCCGCGTCGTCTTTGTATTTTTTGGGCAAAATATCTAATGACATATACAAATCACGAAGATCTTCTACTGTCTTGTTCTTACTTAATCTTTCAATATATTTAGATGGGATATCTGGAATAATATTTTGTACTGTCTGTGGTGCCTTTGCTAATTCCCTAAATACCGTATCACTAAGAACAATGACTATATTTCCAGCTTTAGCCGCATTAATAATTTTTTTAGATTCTATTGAAAATTCATCATCAAAACAACCACCAATAACGGACGTATCAACATAAATCCTATATTTATTTTTCATTATAATGACCTCTTAGCCTCGCGAGTATCAGGGGGCTTTCTTCTGTGTATTTAATCCCATAAGACTCCCCTACTAGCTTTTTCTTTTCTTCAACTGGCGTTTCTCTTAACCATTTTCTAAATTCTAATTCTTTTAATTCTTTTGCTGACTCTTCTTCTTTTTTGCGTATTTCTAATATCTTGCGAATTGCGGCCTCTCTTGGCGATACATAGTTATCTGGCGGTGTATATGGCATACCTTTTCTTAGTATCCCCATAAAAAAGTTAATTGGAGAGTTTATTCCCTTCTCTTTCCCATTTGTCTTAAGATCAAAGGCAAAGGCATTAATAGAATCTTGTACCAGATCCGTGGTTAAAAGCTCCTGGCGGGCAATTTGTATTAAATGATGTTTTGAAAAGCCGATTGATGACAGGGCCTCAATATCAACTTCTTGCCATTCAGGGGAAAGCTTAAAAAACCCATTCGTTGACTGATTTTGTACACCATCTTCGCCAGTAGTAGTTTTATATATATTTAAATCACTACTACTACTAGAGAGGCTTGTTAACCCTTGTGTTAACCCTTGTGTACCCCATTTGTTATCCATTTGTTGCCTGTTTGTTATCTGATTGAGTTTTTGATACAGGTCTTTTGATAAACCAAATTTAGTCCACCCTCCCCTGCCTTTTTTACTTTCGTGCCTTTTAATAAAACCTTTTTTAACTAGCCTATGAATAATCATTTTTGCCGTATTCATGCTGCAATTGAGTGAATTTCTTATGAGTTCATTAGTAATTGGAGAGGTTATTAAATCACCGATTAAGCGACATTCTTCATTGATAAAAAGAAGCAGCTTTTTTTCATGTCCCACAAGGGTTTCTATTGTTAGATTTGTTATCTGTTTGTTATCTAATTGTACCCCATTTGTTATCTGTTTTGTTAACCCTTGTGTTATCCTTTTATTATTTTTATCACTTTTTTTGTTATCTGTTTGTAATCTAATTGTTATCTGTTTGTTATCTAATTGTACCCCATTTGTTATCTGTTTGTTTACCAATGGTTTATCAACGTTTTCCTTTTTAATTATTTTATTGTTCTCGCTATGCTCACGCATTGCTAACGATTCGTTCTGAACAATATGTGGTTCAGAGATGGGTGGGGTGGGTTTAGGTGTTAAAACGGCTTGATCAATTGTCCAAGGACGGCTTTTACCGTTCCTGACAAACTCATGGACCTTCTTGCTTTTGAGAAGTTCGTTGAGGTTGGCCATAATTTTATGTCCTCAACCCCATAATTTCCCTAGCGAGAACATCAAGATCTTCTTTTGCCGGGGTTATACGTTTTGGCATTTCAAAAACACTGAGCCCTCTAGCTGTCGCGTTTGGAATTTCTGAATTTTCTCGGATGTAGCAGGCTAAAAGATTTTCCGAGTATTGTGTCTGAAGCTTTAATAGTTGACTAACAGATAACTTTTTACGCGCATCATAGCGGTTAAGAAGAATTTTCAAATCTATGGAAATATCATAATTTTTTTGAATTTCTTTCAGTTCAGTAACCGTTTTTGATACGCCATCTATTCCGTAGCGGTCTGGTGCTGCGGGAATAATAATCAGATCTGATGCACACGTGGCCGCTGTGTTGATGCCTGAAAAACCTGGGGCACAGTCTATGATTATGTAATCATAGTAAGGCTTTAACTCCTCTAAATAACCGGAAATAGCTTTTTGAACATTGATTTTTCGGTTGTTTGCGAGGACAGTTTCGATCGTTGAGTTTTCTAGATTTGAAGGAATTAGGTGAAAAGAGGGAGTTATTGGAACAATCAAATCAGTTATTGATTGAACACTGCCCTTAAGAAGGTCTGCCCACACTGGGACGTTTTCAGAAACCAGCTTTGAAACAGTTTCATCACGAGTAAAACCAAGTGTTAAGTGTCCTTGCATATCGAGATCAACGCAAAGAACTTTGGCGCCGTACATATTAGCGCGGATAGCGAGAGAATAGGTGAGGCTTGTTTTGCCAACACCACCCTTACAACACTGAAAAGAAATCACTTGGTGATGATACTGAATTCCTCTTTCCTCAAATAACTTGCGGATATCGGGCGAGAAAATGATGTACCCACGGTCAGGGTGTTTTGTCCCAACCTTGCCGGTTTTTATTCGCTGATAAACCGCTTGTGGGGTAATCCCCAAAATATCAGCAACCTCAAACGCGTTCATTGCGTATTCTTCCCTAATTGTATCTGTCATTCAGCCCCCGGTCCTTTAATAGAAAAGTTAATTTAATAAAAATCATTAAACCAGTAGTTGTATAGTTTGTAAACTGTTAACCTACTTGTCACCGGTTTTTTTAGACAGGCACAAACGAAATTAATTTAACTTAAAAATTCACGAAAACAAAACCCTTCATCAAAAAAGTATGATTTTAAGAAT
>CAZQUK010000281.1:0-4768 GCA_964596435.1 uncultured Oligoflexia bacterium | reverse complement strand
CTTCCGACACGTCCTCGCACCTGCTGGCTGTTACTGATTTTTTCTTGGCGCACATTTTAATATAATATATCCAATCAGATATATTGTCAACATACACTAAATGATGCACGTTCGATCATTTTTGAAAATACGTTCCTTTTATAATTTTAATGTGTATGAACCGATAATTGGTGCGGATGAATGGACTTGAACCATCACGAAGTTGCCTCCACAAGGTCCTGAACCTTGCGCGTCTACCAATTCCGCCACATCCGCACGTACTGATTTAATATCAACCTAATACACCACCTTTTGAAAATATGAAAAAACTATTTTTTAGCTCTAACCCCTGATCTTGATATCTGCGTCACGGCCAGTAAAAGCACACATGCAGCTATAATTTGGGTTTTTGTAAGCGGCATATCCAACAGGACCGTATTTAAGATAACCGCAGTAATTGGAAACATTAGCTCAACAAATGTTGAAATGCTTGCCTGAATTTTTTTAAGACCCGCGTAATATGCTAACATTGCCAAAAGTCCTGAAATTAGGCCCATGTATAATAGGGCAATAATGATTTTATCATTTTTAATGATGTCCAGTGGCAAGCTATCCCCGGACGTAATCCACATTATTAGTAACGTAATAAAGCCAAAGAAAAATCGCCAAAAAGTTGTAATAGAGCTTGGCTGGTTTTTTAATAGAGCCTTTCCTGCAATTGTTGAAAGTGACCAAAGTAGAGCAGTTAAAACCGCAAAAAATACTCCTTTATGGTGTGCGCTAAAGCCATTATCAAAAAAATTAAAATTTAAATCAGGAAAACTTAAAAGAAGACCGGAAGCAAGCGCAACAGGGGCCCACTTAAAAAATTTAATCCCGGGGCGCTCACCTAAAAAAAGAGAGGCAAAGAAAACTGTCAGTATTGGTTGAAGTTTTTGCAGCAATATTGAGACAGATGGGTTTGTATATTTAAAACTACTTGTAAAAAGAACTGTTGCAAGAGCAGAGCCTCCCGCACCAATAAGTATCGCGGCACCCCAGCCCGTTGTTGATAGTTTGAATATTTTGGTTTTTGGAAAAACCAGAACCCAGGGTAGTAGCGCAAGTAAACATATTATATGTTCAAAAAGAACTATAATAACGGGGTTTAGAGAGTAAAGAGCGGGTACCCGAAAAAGAGCGTCCGTTGCCCACAGTATTGAGGCCATTGCAACCAGAAGGGATCCGCTAATACTATTTTTAATTAAGATTTTCTTTGGCATTACTTTTATCCTGACCGGTTCCCGTTTTTGGTTTTTTGAAGTTTAATGTGTTCCACCAAGCCCTTAAGTTAATAACTGATTGTTTTGCAATTTCAAGTCGCAGCTCGTTTTTTTTGAGCGCCGCAGCGTTTTCAAAAAAAACAGAATTAAATAAACCAAAATTTATGTTTGATGGCTGAAACTTTTTTTCTGGTGTTGTTAGGTGCCTGAGCAACACCCCAAGTGCTGTGTTGGCAGGGGGGGGTGTGTGTGGTGTTTTTTTAATTTTTTGTAGAATAAAAATACCGGCAAGTAGGCCACAAGCTGCAGATTCAACATAGCCCTCAACACCTGTTATTTGCCCAGCAAAATAAATGGGTGCTTTTCCTTCCCTTCCTTTTAAGGTCAAATCAGGATAAAGAAGCTTTGGGGAATTTATAAAAGTGTTTCTGTGAACTGAACCCATTCTAAGAAATTCGGCGTTTTTTAAGGCCGGTATTTTTCTAAATACTTCTTTTTGTGCTGAGTATTTTAATTTTGTCTGAAAGCCTACAATGTTATAGGCGGAAAAATCTATGTTTTCAGTCCGCAATTGTATAACGGCGTAAGGTCTTTTGCCCGTCTTTGGGTCCTCAAGGCCTACGGGTTTCATCGGGCCAAACCGTAAAGTGTCGCGCCCAGATAGTGCAATCGCCTCAATGGGCTGGCAACTGCCAAAAAATTTTTCCTTTTCGAAATTTTTTGGTGCAACAGTTTCGGCTCCAAGTAATGCTGTTAGAAAATCGTTGTACTCATTTTCCGTGAGTGGGCAATTTAGATAGGCCCTGTCCCCACCCTTTCCGTACCTATTAGCTAAAAAAGTGTTTTCTATGTCTATTGTTGAAGCATCTACTATTGGGGCTATTGCATCATAAAAATAAAGGTCATCGCTCCCTATAAGTCCGGCAATTGACTTACTGATTGCCGGAGAAGAAAGTGGACCCGTTGCAATTAGGGTTATTTCATTTTTAAAAGGTTCAATGACTTCTTCTTCGACAAAATTTATATTTGTATGATTTTTAATTATTTCTGAAATGTTTTTTGAAAACAATTCCCTGTTTACAGTTAATGCCTCACCTCCCGGGACCTGTGTTTGATTTGCTGAACTTAGTATTAGGGATCCAATTGAATTCATTTCGGCTTTTAATATCCCTGGGGCTGATTCTGGAGCCGTTGATTTAAGTGAATTGCTACATACAAGCTCGGCACAGTCTCCGGATTTATGTGCTGGAGTCATTTTGTGTGGGCGCATTTCGTATAGGTTTACGCCAATACCATTTTCGGCCAGAAAATAGGCTGCCTCACTTCCAGCAAGTCCGGAGCCAACTATGTGCACGGATGAGCTTGTGTCTTTTGCACGTGTTGACATAGCGCTCCTTTACCATATTGGTACTTGTCATTACACTTATAATAATGCCAGCTAGCCAAAAACTTATTGTTCAAGCCGTTGATGAGTTTCTAAACATTATTAAGGTGCAAAGAGGTTTAAGTCCAAATACATTAAGGTCCTACGGGCTTGATCTAAATAGTTGGGTTTTAGACTTAAATAACAACTCTGGCATACAAACACTTCATGACATTGATATCAAACTTAAATCAACCCACATAAGATCATATTTAACAACGCTCTATAAAACACATGCAAAATCTTCCATTTGCAGACACCTTTCATCTATCAGGTGTTTTTTAAGATATCTGCGAAGAGAGGGGCTGGTGAAAAAAGATATCGGTTATCTTGTACCATCACCAAAATTTAGAGCAGGATTGCCCAAATTTTTATGTGTGAATGAATTATTCGAGCTTATTGAAGCGCCTGACACATCGCATTTTTTGGGTAAAAGGGATCGGGTGCTTTTAGAGTTACTTTATGCATGCGGGTTAAGGGCCAGTGAGGTGGTTGGACTTAATTTTGAAGATGTGGATTTACAAAATGGTTGGTTGAGGGTTTATGGTAAAGGAAAAAAAGTTAGACAGACCCCTTTTGGAGCGCCAAGTCAAGTTGTCTTGAGTGAGTATTTCGAATCACGAAGTCATTCGCCTTGGGACCCACTGCTTGTGAATTATAAATTTGAACGTCTTACAACAAGAAGTGTTGCAAGAATTGTAGCCAAGCACCTAACCATGATAGGTGCGAGTCGTATGATTTCGCCACATGGTTTGCGCCACAGTTTTGCTACCCACTTACTAGCAGCCGGCGCTGATCTTCGTGTAATTCAAGAGCTTTTGGGGCACTCAAGACTTTCAACAACGCAGCGTTACACTCATCTTGATTTTGAGGGTGTTATGGAGGCTTATCAAAAGGCGCACCCTTTATGCAGGAAACAAAAAAGTCCTTAATTTCTAGTCTGAACTTGTGAAGTTTGTTAAAAAATTAAAAAGTACGAATAGGGCGCCTGTGTGCCCTATGTGGAGCAGTATTTTATATGGAAGATCTGTTCAATTTTTTAGTTAACTTTTCACAGTTTGAAATTTATCCGATAATTTTTCTTGTGCTGTTGGCCGCGGGCTTTGGACTCCCTGTCTCTGAAGATGTAATGCTCTTTGTTTCGGCCCTTCTTGCTTATTATGGACATGTAAATATTTATTTGACCATTGTTTGTTGTTTTTTAGGAATTCTGATTGGGGATTCAAGCCTGTTCTTTTTAGGTAGAATTGTTGGACCGACTGTAATTAAAAAATGGCCCTTTAATAAGTTTTTGACTGAAACCAGAGTAGTGCGCGCAAAAAATAAACTGTCACATAGAGGGGGGTATTTAATATTTTCTACAAGATTCATGCCCGGATTTAGGGCGCCCGTGTTTTTTTCGGCAGGGTGCCTGAAGCTTTCTTATAGGTTTTTTATTTTTTTTGATGCCATGGCAGCATTAATTAGTGTACCGCTTTTGATAGGAGTTGTTTATTATTTTGCTGATAATATTGATTCGACCATTGCGCATGTTAGAAAAGCACAAGGCGCTGTGTTTTTTCTTGCTTTGATGGTGGTTATTTTTTTGGTGGTTCAGTGGTATATTAAATTTAAAAAAGCCAAGGTCGTTTAGGGATAGAATGTTGAATATCAGAGATAAAAAGCTAAAATTTTTTAAGGAAAGTCTGGTTTTTCTTTTTTTGACAGTTATTTTGGCCATTATGCTGGCCTTTGTATCTCATTTTATTCAAAAATCTGAGGAAACAACTTTTAAGAAACTGAAGGCTGAAAAATCATTATCGGATCTTAAAAAAGCAGAAATAAACAAGTTGTGTTATAAGATTAAAGAACTTTTTAAGGAATTTAATTGGAAAATTGATCCTTGTGTTGATACAAATTGGGAGATCGGCGGGTATTCTGTTAAGGGTAACCCCTTAATTTATGCAACATATGGTAATCCAAAATCAAAAAATATTAGCTTAATATTAAGTGCTGTACATGCGGACGAAATAACGCCGCTTTATATTGGCTTTATGCTTAACCATTGGTTAAGTCAAAACATACAAAAGGAAAAAGATGCCTTTGTTGTTTTAGCGCCACTTTT
>CAZQUK010000280.1:0-4772 GCA_964596435.1 uncultured Oligoflexia bacterium | reverse complement strand
CACCACCACTCGTATTGTCTTTGTTTTTTGCTACATCAAGCTCGAGTTGTTTCTTTTTTTAAAATAAGTTCCAATATTATTAGGTAGTTATAATAAACACCAGAAAAAAAATGGGGTGTGTCTTTTTTGATCCATTGCGCAATAAGATATTCCAGACTAAATTTGTTAAGTATAGGGGAATAAGAACGTAAAATAAAATTTTAAGGAGAACGTTATGATAATCAAGAAAAAAAATATTTCATTTTCGATTTCGATTCTATTTTTAGGTTTCATGCTACAAGGTGGGCTTTGCGATAAATCCATTCCAGACGTCACACCTATGTGCGGCACCGAAGATGAACCCGTAGCGTGCAAACCAGGCGAAGACCCAACTTTTTATGAAAATGCAACAGTTAGAAGTTGCCCAAAGCTTGCTCGCATAGAAGGTACGCAGGCAATGAATGTGGCAGTTTGCTGCAAAAGTTTAGATTTTAGCGGAATAGAAAAAGTAACCAGTTTTAGTGATGAACAAAAGCTAGAATGGAAACAGGCCTGGATAGGATCATGTTTAAAAATGGGGATACGTGCGCTAGCGGATGAAAAATCTAAAGAGGAAGTCAAAGTTAAAGATGCGCAAGCAAATTGTGGTACATTTTTTAACGCCACCAATGTCATAGCTGGATATTTTGGTCATTCGGATTCTTTTATTACATTTATGAATAAAGCCGTTACTCAATGCGTGCAGTACATTCATAGTCGTTACCCACTACACCATCCTTATTGGGGGTGCACTTTAACAGCAGCAAATTCGATTAGAGACTGCTGTATAGATACATACACATCTAATTACTCTGCAAAACTATATGAAAACCGAGATACTTGTTGTGAATACAATGCACTCAACTTAAAAGGTGCGACAACTGTGGATAATGGATGTTGTTCTATAGGTAATGCAGATTGTGTTAGCAAAGTTCAGACAGCCCAAAACGTTAACGCACAGATTGAGGGTATTATTGAGAATGACCCAACTCCTGCTGCAAACCCACTTGATCAACATGTTGAAGCAGCAAAAGAACTTTGTGCTAACACTTATACAGGTGAGTCTTTGACTTCCTGTAATGATTACGCCGATACGTGTAGAACCGCTGAAGCTACAGTGGAGAGTTATGATTCTTGTTTTAGTAGTGGTGTTTATGCAATTGATCAGGAGCTTCTAGCGCCTGACGAAAGGGATGTTATTAAAGAAGCTAAATTGCAAGAGTGCAATAACGCTAGTTTAATAGCAGCAGCAAGCGCAACTTTATGTGAAGCTGCTGTGAATACGTGCTATGACAATAATTTAGAAATAGATCCGTTCAACGAATGTCTAGCCAGACAAATTGGATATTATAAAACTGAAAAGTCATGTACTAGCGATTTATCAGACCCAACCGTAATTGGGTCCTGTAAGGATGCAGCAGTACACTGTAGAGACGTTGTTGAATTAGTGGCGACCGTTAATGAATGTTTTGAAGGGGTTGTACAATGTATAATAGATGGAGGAAGTTTTTCTGCGGAAGCAGGCTGTTATAAAGACATTTCTAACTTGCATTTGAAAGTTTCAGTTAGATAAAATATTTTAGGGTGGTTTTTATTTACCACCCTAAAAAAGATTTTATAAAAACAGCTGCCCTAATAATAAAAAAATTGGGGCAGCTGGATTAAGTGCCTGGAGGGACGAAAATGAATAACAAAAAATTATATTCCAGATGGTTAACAATTTTTGCGGTTTTACTTATATCAAGTCTTGCTTTTTCTGCCTGCTTTAAAAGTGATTTTAAGGAGCCACAAAAGCCAAAGCGCACAACCAGTAATGGTAAAACAGAAAATACCTCAAACGATGAATCCGACACAAATCAAACATCTGATATCACGAGCCCCACACCAGACACCACCTCTCTATCAATATCTAACATAATCTATTCAGACGTCGTTGAAAGAGGCGCTCAAACGACCGTTCAGTTTTTTTCAAATGATAGCGTATATACATTTTATTGTAGAATTGATGAACTTAATTCTGTGTTTGCTGACTGTGGCGCCTCAGAAAGTTTCACTATTGGTACCACGGGTATTTATACTCTTTCAGTATATGCAGTGGATTACGCCGCCCCGCCGAACGAATCATCCATTTATACAAGGGAAATAAAAGTTTTGGACACCACCCCACCTACAGTTAGCATTTTAGCACCTGCAAGCGCCACCAAAAATAGCGCAATTGCTGTAACTTTTAATACAACGTCTAATGATGTTTCTTATTATAACTGTCTTTTACTAAAACCGTCAGAAAGCAGGGGGACCACAAGCCTTAATTCATGTGGTCAAACCGAAAGCTTCACTCTTAGTGATATCGGAGTATATACAATTTATGCTCAATCGGTTGATAATAACGGCAACACGTCATCAGAAACCAGTGTGGATGTCAGTGTGAGTAACACCACACCCACACAAACGGTTATTACAATAACGGGGGGTCCGTCTAATCCAGACACCAATACTTCAGCTAATATTACTTTTTATGTAACGCCACTTACCCAAGTTACTTGTCTGCTCGATGGAGTAGCAGATACTAATTGTGTGAGTCCCAAAACTTATACAAATCTTTCTACTGGGATAACACATGTATTTTCAGTTTACGCTAATGATGGTACTAGTGTCATGCAAACATATTCTTGGGCCATAGAAGAACCCGTAGCTAACGAATTAATCCCCTCTCAAGTTTCAGTTGGATCTGATTTTTCATGTACCAGATTTGATAGCGGTGAGGCTAAGTGCTGGGGCATTAACGCCTACGGACAGCTAGGCGATGGTACAACGATAAATAAAAGTAATCCAACCACAGTCCAAGGTATAACGAATGTTGCAGAAATTGCCACAGGTGCTTTTCATACATGCGCAAGACTTAATGATAATACTGTAAAATGCTGGGGTAGAAATAATTACGGTCAACTCGGTAATGGTTCTACGACTAATAGTCTGGCGCCAGTTCAAGTTAACGGGTTAGCAGATGTTATAAGTATATTTGCTGGTGATAACCACAGTTGTGCAATAACCTTTAGTAGTTCAACTTATAAGTTATACTGCTGGGGTTTAAATAACTACGGACAACTTGGTAATGGTACAAAAACAGATAGCAATATACCGGTTGAAGTAGATTCAAAATTAGCCGCTTCTAATGAATATTTTGTGTCAGCTTCATTAAGCAACCACCACACATGTGCAAAAAGATACAATGGAAAGGTATACTGTTGGGGTAGAAATAGTTACGGACAACTTGGTGATAACACCACCGCAGAAAAATTGACACCGACTGAAATTCTAGATAATGGCGCTTCAATTACTTTAGCATTTGGTGATGTTGCTGTGGGTGGTTATCATAGCTGTGCCTTTACTGTAAGTAATATTCTTGCCTGCTGGGGGTTAAATACGTCTGGACAAATTGGTAATGGCACAATGACCCCACAAGACCCATTAGGTCAGCTAGATGTTGTGTCTAGTGCTAGAGTAGTTAAGCTAGCGTTAGGTGCACTACATTCTTGCGCTATTGATACAGATAGTGCAGTAATGTGCTGGGGGTACAACACATCGGGACAGCTTGGTAATGGCACAACGGTGGCACAAGACCCACCCGGTACGCCACAAATAATTGCGGCGTTTAGTAATATTTCAAAAATATCTTCCAGAAAAACTCATACTTGCGCACTAAGTGGTGATAATAAAGTATACTGCTGGGGTAGTAATTCGGCCGGGCAAATTGGCAATGGCACAACATCTGCTGCTGTGCCAACACCTTATGAGGTGACTGGTTTTTAATTTTAACTCTGGCACGAGTCTTATTAAACATGTCCGTGCAAATACGCCTTCCGCTTTTTTTCTGGGAACTTTTCAATGGCGTATCTGAGCATAGTGCGTGGCATTTTTTTGTAATGCACTTTTAGAAATTGTTCTTCAGTGCAAATGTCTCTTTTGCCAATTTCCCTAAGCATCCAGCCCACAGCTTTTTGAATTAGATCTTCGTTGTCTTGAAGTAATATGCGGGCAAGTTTCAAGGAATCGTTAAACTGTCCATTTTTTATAAAATAAAAAGTTGAGATTATTGAAATTCTTCTGTCCCACAAAGAAGGTGAGTGTGAAAGTTTATAAAGCAAATCTTTTGGCTTACTTTCCAAATAAGCACCAACAACATGGTGACTTGTTACATCAATAAGATCCCAGTTGTTTATATGCTTTTTGTGCTTAATATAAAAATCAAAAAACTGCTTTTTTTCAGATTCAAGTTTTGCTGACTTAAACCTATCCACAACAATTAAAAGGCAAAGCATTCGCTCCTCGTGAAACTCAGAGTTAATCAGTTTTTCTAAATCACAAAGTGATGTATTAATAAAATCATTGGCAAGTTCACGCAAAACCGGAACCTTAATACCCAAGAATTTATCACCCGCACCGTACTCACCAGGCCCGGTTTTAAAAAAACCTGAAAGGTGCTTTGCCTGCGTTTTATTTGCAAGTTTTCTAATTTTTTTTTGGATAATTAACGGTTCCATACATAAAAATTACATTAATGCATCAATAAGTTTTGACATTTCTTCAATGTACCTGGAATGGTCCTCAATTGCAGAAACCTGTTTATATTCACCGTTTTTATTTATTATAAAAGTTGTTGGAACCCAGTTTATTTTATAAAGTTTTGCAACTTTACTGTAAAGTGCGCTATCGGTGGGCGTGTCGCTTAGAATTAAAAATTTTAGTCCATAACG
>CAZQUK010000279.1:0-4788 GCA_964596435.1 uncultured Oligoflexia bacterium | reverse complement strand
AAAAATACTAAAGGTAATTACTTAGGCATTTTTTTATTAACCAGACACACTAACATCAAACTGCCGCAATGGGTTTTTAGTTTATAAAACCAGCCCCGTCAGTGCCGTATTCAGTTTTTTACTCTGCCCATGTCAACGTAGAGCATAGGGGAAATTAATTTTTAAATAACCAAGTAGATAAATACCGCTCACCTGTATCAGGAACAATAACTACAATCATCTTGCCTTTATTTTCAGGGCGCTCAGCAACTTTTAAGGCTGCATGCACAGCCGCACCTGCCGATATACCTACCAAGAGCCCCTCTTCTTTTGCACAACGTCTTGTCATACTACCGGCTTCATCGTTTTTTACTTTTATGATTTCATCAATAATTTTTGTATTTAAAACTTCAGGTATAAACCCTGCACCAATTCCCTGAATTTTATGTGGCCCCGGGTTGCCGCCAGAAAGAACCGGTGAACTTTCCGGTTCAACAGCAATAACTTTAATTTCAGGTTTTAGTTTTTTTAACACTTCACCTGCACCTGTAATTGTGCCACCTGTGCCTACACCGGCAACAAGAATATCAACCAAACCATCTGTATCTTCCCATATTTCAAGCGCAGTTGTTTTTCTATGAATTTCAGGATTCGCAGGATTTGTAAACTGGCTTGGCATGAAGTGTAAAGAATTTGATGCCAGTATTTCTTTGGCTTTATTTATTGCCCCCTTCATACCCTCACTGCCTGGAGTTAAAACAAGCTCTGCCCCGAAGGCTGCCAGCAGATCACGCCGCTCAACACTCATCGTATCTGGCATTGTTAAAATGCACTTATAACCTTTTGATGCAGCCACCATTGCGAGTGCCACACCTGTGTTTCCGCTTGTGGGTTCAACAATAATGTTACCGGGTTTCAATTTGCCAAAACGTTCGGCATCCTCAATCATTGCAACGCCAATTCTGTCCTTAACACTTGAGCCAGGATTAAAAAATTCGCATTTTGCAATCACCCTTGCTTGTATTCCTTTTGTAAGTTTTCCAAGTTCAACAAGTGGTGTGTTGCCAACAAGCTGTGAAACATTTTTTGCAATTTTTACTTTTTCAGGGCGCGCGTTTGTGTGTTTTTCCATATATTCCTCGGGGTTATTTGAGCTTTGCCTGCAGCATTTTTGAGCCTGGTGGAACATTTTCAGTGATCCATAGGTTTCCACCGATTACAGACCCCTTGCCAATAGTAATTCTTCCAAGTATTGTAGTACCTGCATAAATAATAACATCATCCTCAACAATAGGGTGACGTGGGATACCCTTAATTGGGTTTCCATTTTTATCAAGCGGAAAACTCTTCGCGCCAAGTGTTACACCCTGATATAAGCGCACATTATTGCCAATAATGCTGGTGCCGCCTATAACAACGCCAGTGCCATGATCTATAAAAAACTTTGCACCAATTTCAGCCCCTGGATGAATATCAATTCCAGTATTAGAATGCGCGATTTCCGTAATGATTCTTGGAATAAGTGGAACACCAAGCTTAAATAGTTTTTGTGCGATCCTAATGTTTGTCATGGCCTTAATGCTTGGATAACAAAAAATTGCCTCACTTGGACTTTCAGCCGCAGGGTCCCCTTCAAAAGCTGCTAAAACATCTGATGCAAGCAGCTCCCTTATTTCGGGCAGTGCCGTTAAAAAATCGATTGTTATGTTTTTTGCGATATTTTCGCATTCTTTTGCGCTTCCTTTTTTATCTTTATTACAATAAAAACAAAAACCACGTTTAATCTGCTCTGTTAATAGTTGTGAAACTTTATCGAGCGCAGTACCGGTATAGTATTTCATTGTTGAAGGTTTAAGATCAGAAAAACCAAAGTAACCTGGAAAAATTACGGATCTTATCAAATCCACAATTTCGCCTAAAGTTACAATTGATGGCATTGGTACATCACTTACAGCTTCGTGCGAAACTATTTTAAATGATTCCTTTGAACACATGGCCTCAACAGTGTCTGTAATTACTGATTCAATTTTTTTTGTTTCCATAATTTTCTCCATTTATTGAAGGTAAAACCAACCACAATTTTCGGCAATGTTTGACTATAACCTATTAAGAGGCTTTAGGTCTAATTTTCTTGCTTCAAAAGCAAGAGGAATATTAACCAAAACGAACACCACGCCAAGCACTAATGCTGCATTTGTAAATGCATAAGACACACCACGATTATCCATGTAAAAACCTAAAATCGGCCCTAGTGCAGCATATAAAAGTCTAACACCAAGGCTTGTTATTGAATTTGCTGTTGCGCGCATATCGGACTCCACCCGAACATTAAGCGCGTCCCGAAGCACCACAGCATTAAACCCCCTTGAAACCTGAAACAAGATGAAAAAAAATGCCCCAACAGGAACAGAAATAAGCCCCATACCTAAAAAGCCAAGCACCGGAAAAAGCCCCACAATAAAAACACTGGTCATACCACCTATTTTCTTTTCAAACTTGTGTGCAAATCTGGCAGTAAGTGCCACCGTTAAATTTGATATGGCCCAAAGATAACCAAAATAAACCAGAGGTATACCTATTGAGCCCCAGTATGCCTGAAAAACCCAGGCACCTATAAGAGAGGAAACACCGAAAACAATAATATTCAAAATTGCAAGAGTCAGAAATCTTGATTGCCCAAAAAGTGCGCCATAAATATATTTTATGTTTTCAAGATGCGTTCTTGGGTCCATTTTTTTTCGCTTCGGCTCAACCAGTGTGAGGGAAACAAAAAAAGGTATCCATTGTGTTACTGCGGTTGCAAACACTGGAAGCTTTAGTGAATACACAGCCAGGGCACCACCAATAAGAGCCGCTATGGTTTCACCAATTTGTGAATAAAAAATACTGCCACCAATTATTTTTTTTGATTCTTTTGAACTTGTGGCTGCAGATTTTAGGGTGTCATAAAGAAGTGCCACATCTGAGCCGGAAAACAGCGAAACGCCAAGACCAATAAATACTTCTATACCAACCAAATGCCAGTACTGACTTGCAAAGGGCAAAAAAGAAAACCCGCTTGCATATAAAAAAGACCCAATAGTAAGGGAATTTTTTCTGCCAATAAAATCTGCAACGTAGCCCGATGGAATTTCAAAAATAACAACAACTATTGCAAAAACTGCCTGAAGCTCAAATATCATTTCCATATTAAGCCCAAGCTCCTTATAAAATGGAACTATTACGGGCAGAATAATAAGAAACATCTTAAAAAAATTAAAAAAATAGACCTTGGGAATATTTGAAATTAATTTTTGCTCATACGTTTTAACCATAGGCTTTATTTTTTTATGTAAGCATTAACTATTTCACCGGTAAATATTCTATGCATGTCACCATCTTTATAAAACTTTTTAAATAAATTAGGCTCCAGGCTCTGGGCGTCCATATCCACTTTGTGTATGATTTTACATTCATAAAACAGCGAGCACTGCTCTATAAAGCTTGTGCCGGTTAGCTCACCTTTTTTTATTGTAAAACCACATTCTTTTACCCCAATTGAGTAATAAAAAGGTGCATTTCTTTTAAAAACGACTTGTTTTGACTCCATTTATTTTTTAAAAGTGGATTTTTTTATCTCTTCTTTAGCGGGTTTTAATTTTTCAAAAATGCACATTTTTTAACCAAAAATAAGACATTTTTTGAAGTTAGAGCGAATTTTTTCGCTCAATTGGGGTTTTACTTTGTCTGTTTCTCTGCCCGATTTTGTCCCACAAATTGTAAGCTCCGATTTAAGGGTCCCTGTGGCTGGAGCGCAAACAGTAAAACTTTGGGCCTTGTCAATAAGGCAATAAGTAAAACGGCTTTTTCTTACAAGAACACTTAAAGTTGGACGGGACCAAAGACGTCCAACAGATGCCCAGCCAATCGTCATTGGATTAACTTTCCCGTCTTTAGAACTTACAACCAGAAAGGCCCCACCAACATCAAGCGCCATGGTTAAAACATTAAAGTTATCAGAGTAGTTAATTTTAATTAATTCCATATTTTTCAGTTCCTATTTTTTTTCTATATTCGGTCCTATTAAACCGGTTTGGCATAAGTTTAATATATAGTTTTCACAACAATATAAACTATCCTTTTAGCTGTTAAAGTAAAGTTTATTTGCTTAAAATCTATATATCAGTTATTTTTTATCCTTAGGATATCTCTCAAAAGGATGTTCAGAATATTGGGACATATCCTTACACTAGTTATGGAAAATAAAACCATTATTTCGGCCTCGCGCCGCACAGATTTACCAGCTTTTTATAGTGACTGGTTATGTAAGCAGTTTAATCAAGGTTTTGCAGAGGTTATTAACCCGTTTAATCAGAAGGTATCGACCATATCTCTCCGGCCAGAGCATGTCCACTCTGTTGTACTTTGGAGCAAAAACTTCTCGCCGCTTCTTAAAAAAATTGATGCCTTAAAAAAATATGAGCTTTTTTTTATGTTTACCATAAATGATTCAAATATACTTGAACCTGCAGTGCCTGCGCTTGGGAAGCGTTTTGAGGGGCTTGAGTATATTATAAAACTTTTTGGAAAAGAGAGGGTTTTTATACGCTTTGACCCTATTGTATACTATAAAAAAGATGGTAAAATCCTTAATAACCTACATTCTTTTCAAACCATTGCCCAAAAAAGGGGCTCACTTGGTATAAGGAAAATTAAAACTTCCTTTATGTATACTTCTTACAGAAAACTTAAAAAAAGAGGGGTTGAGTTTTTTGACCCGCCAATGTGCGAAAAACTTGAAACGCTGACCCACCTTGCAAAAAGCGCTAG
>CAZQUK010000278.1:0-4806 GCA_964596435.1 uncultured Oligoflexia bacterium | reverse complement strand
TTTCCAAGAGAGGGCAAATATGGTCATTTTGCACAGTTCACGGCAACAAGGGCGGGTTTAAAAAGTAATGGCAAATACCAGAGGCCTGCTGTTGCAATTTTAGGCAATTTTCCAAAGCCATCAGAAAAAAAGCCATCACTTTTAGGTCTTAGCAGTGTTGAAACTTTATTTCACGAAATGGGGCACGCACTTCATTCAATTTTAACACGTGCAAAGTATTCAAGTTTTTCAGGAACAACAGTACCAAGAGATACTGTCGAAGTGCAATCACAACTACTTGAGCACTGGACAAAAAAACGCGAAGTACTTGAACGCTTTGCCTTTGACTACAGGGACCAAAGCCGGGAATTCCCCTACGATCTGCTTGAAAACCTGAAAGAATCGGAAAAATCACAAATCGCATCACATTATTTAACCCAAGTTGCGCTTGCAACCATAGACCTAGCACTGCATTCAATAAAATCTGCTGATGAAATCCCTGATCTAGTTGAATTTTCAAATAGAATATTTAGGGAGCTTGGTGTTCCTAGAGCCAATGGAACAGCCTTTATTGCACGTTTCGGACACCTTATGGGCTATGATGCAGGTTATTATAGCTATTTATGGGCCGAAAGAATTGCTGACGATATTGCAGAATCATTTAATAACAGCAAAAAAGGATTTTTAGATTCAAAGCTAGGCAAACGCTTAAGACGCGAAGTTTATGAGCCGGGAAATTCTCGCGAAATCACAAAATCATTTAAACGATTTCTAAAGCGCCCACCTCTTAATACTGCGTTTTTAACCAGACTTGGAATTAGTGAAAAGCAGGAAACTACAAATACAGGTTTTGAAGGATGTGCCGGGGTATTTGTTTTTAAGTAAAGGGATACAACCTTCCGGTGCCCGCTTGGCTGAATTTTCATCGGTTTTTCTTGGATTGTCTCGGTGGTCGCAATTTTTATAAACCTCCATTTGTCGGGTAACCTAGGCGTCAGATTATTAGATCATCTATCTTCTTATAACCCCACAGTGAAACTGTGCGGCACTTGTTTTCGGGTCGGTTCCAATATTAACTTCACATTTTTCCAAATCACAGCTTATGTTTTTATAGCCGATAAAATCAAATGCAACAGATGCATCGTTCATTGCAAGAATTGCCATTTGCTCGCATTTTTCCTGCATTTTCCTGAATGATTTTCTGATCATATTATCCCGACTTAGCGGGTTTGATTCATCAAATATTTCGTCAGATTTAATAATAATATAATACCTCATACCTGATCGGGGTTTTCTTCCAGCAATGTCAATTTCATCAGAGCTCTCAATGTCACCAACTATAATTAGGTCCATTGATTTTCCAAACTGATCAAGCTGTTCATACTGGTTCCAGTCAGTTCCCTGTACATGGTTATCCCAAACAACAGCTTTAACGTTATTTAGCACAACTGATTGCTCAGAAAATGCGCTCACTGATACTAATAAAAACGCCATAATTATGATTTTGTTTTTTTTTAAACATACTGCTCCCCCAATGTTATTCATTTAGTTTGTTTCCACCTTTGTTAAAACTGTTTTCATCAAGTGAACCTGGTACGGATTCCAACTCGACATTAAATAATAAATTATTGCAGTACCACTACCGTTGGAATTCATATTAAGTTTTGTAAATTTTTTTATAATACTCGGTGCATACTCTCCACCCCATTCTGATCTTTTTCTACCTGGATCGGCTAAACCATCATCTTCTAAAACACATGGGGGATCTTGCTTATCAAAATCAGCCCAGTCAATACAAACCCTTTTATGCATAAAGTATCCATAACCATTATTTGTATCCGGATCAAAAATCACACGACCGTCTGTCCACGGACCCCAAGGTTTGTCGGCAGTACTCATAATTATGCCCCTTGGATTTCCACAATTATACAGCGCTACCCATTTATCAAAACCACCGCCTATCCACGCTACCGAAAATTCTCCAATGCAGTTTGCATCAATAACAGGGGCCGCTTCGTTTTGATGACCGTTTGTTGTCCATGTCGGATCACCACTTGAATTAAGGCCCTTAAAATATTTGAAATTATCCCTATTGCCAATTTTATCAAATTCAACATAACCAAAATACATGGCACTTTGCCTATAAACTCCTGCACCCCACACAAGCATTAAATCCTTTTTGGGAAGTTCTTGGATATAGTCACCGTGCCCGTAGTATGGATAGGAATACATAAACTTATTTCTGTAAGTAGTACCTAAATTAGAAAATTCATATTTTTTATAAAAACTCAGCCCATCGTTGTCCGATACTGCAAGGATAGATTTCATCATAACCATATTGTTTTCACTTTCGGTAAAAAACCCATAAATTTTATTCCAATAACTCATTGCACCCGATGGCACTTCAAATAAGCCCTGTGAAAAATCACTAAAAGGTCCGCGACCATTTTGTATAAAACTTGTTGAATTAAACTGTAAACAATCGTCAGGATTACTGTCGGTAACTTTTGCAATTGAGTCCCATATTGCGCCATTAAAGCCTTTACCCGTTTCCCATGTATCACCAAACATAATATAAAGTGTACCATCGTTTGTAGGACTTTCTCCGTGTTGAAAGCTCACACCAAGATCCGTCCCATAAACATTATACTGATCCGTTTTACCGGGCCCTGTAATTTGACAAATGTGCTGTGTATCTCCTAAAAATACGACCTTAAGTTCGGCTGCTGTTTCAAAAACGTCAATTCCAAACTCAACCACATCAGAAACACATTTTTCTTGGGCCAGATCAAAATAATATGTGGGTAAAAAACAATTTGGTATATCAACACACTCGTTTGATTCCGATGGAAGATACTTCCCAGCCACACATCTATCATCATCATCACTGCTCATACAGGAAAACTGGAATAATTGTATCAGCACCCCAAAAAACATTAGTGAATATCGTTGTTTCAATCGCATACGGTCCCCAAAACATTTTAAAACCAACTACACTAATTATATGCACACTTTTTTAATGCATGTAATGGATCAAAAAAGACACACCTCATTTTCGAATGGCGTCAGAAAAAACCTAACTTTACGAGGGTTTGAATACGCGCGACGACACCGACACCAAAATCAAACACCACACAAAACATTATCATGCAAGTTTGCCAGTCTCCCATACGACTGGTGCCCGTGCGCTAAAAGCACAACAGCAATTCCAAATTCGCGCCCCACATGTAGGTCGTGATCCGTGTCACCAATAAAAACAATTTTATTTAGGGGCACTGAAATTTTATCTATTAACTCATGCGCACGATTAAGCTTGCCCGCAGCGTAGTGATCTTCAATTCCAAATATATTTGAAAAATATTCACTCAACTTAAAGTGCTTTGTTATTTCATCAAGGTGCTTTTGTGAAGCTGCCGACAATATGGCCTGCCCCCTCCCTTTTTGATGTATATTTTTTATCACATCAATAACACCATTATGAAGAGTTGATGATTTTACCCCATCATAATAAAGATCCATGAATTTATCTGCAACCTCCTTAAATGGAATTTTATCAAAATCCCAGCCAAGTTTTTTATAATAATTAATTACAGGAAACTCAGTTATCTCAAGATACTTTTCAAGCGAAAGTGGTGGCAAAGCATATTCTTCTAACAGCGTATTAATAGCTGAGTGACAAAGCTTAAGGTCATCCAAAATGGTACCGTTCCAGTCCCATATAATAAATTCATAATTTTTTATTTTTTCAAGCAACTCGCTCACAATTTATCGCCTCTTTTCCTCTAAAAAACTAATTACACTTTCAATATTATTACCAACAGCCGTTTCATCAGATAAAACAAACCCTTTATACCCGTATTTTTCAATCTCATCTAAGGTGTTAACCTCAGAATCAGACGGTTTATTACTTTTCAACATCGATCCTAAAACACCACCTGCTAGGTAACAATCAGTATTAAACCTACATACTTTTTCACTAAAATCTTTTTGTAATTTTGGCAATTTTTCCACTCCGGCCTGTGCGCCAAGATCCCCACGACACAACCACATTTCATCAAATGCTTTGTCAATACTATCTAAATCACAAAAGGTATCAACTCGTTCAATCTTTGCAATAAGCCTGTGCCCATCAATTTGCGGTCTTAAGATTTTTTCGTCAGCCGCATTAAGAACAAAGGAAAAAGCAAATTCTGTAAAATCATGTTTTTTAGCAACACTAATAAAAGAAAGATCGCGCTCTGATATTTCTTTATAATCTATGGGATGATTTTTTCTATTAACCCCCTTAAAAGACGATACCGGCCCGCTTTTTATAACTATTGTTTTGGCATCCAAATTAGCAACATGTAATACTTTAAGTTCAATCTTTGCGTCGTTAAGTGTAACAATATCCCCGGGTCTTAGTTGCTTAAAAAATTCTTTATGTGGAACAGGAATAACCGAGGGCTCACTTGAAGTGGAAGAATAACAAATCTTAACTTCACCACCAAGCTCCACAACTTCAGGATACTTTCCAATTCGCATTTTAGCGGCCTGAAGATCAATAACCACAGGCACAAGGCACCCTTGTTTTATAAAAATTCCACCGAGCTTTTTAAGCCAACGTGTAAGCTCATCAATATTCATGTGTGATGAATTCAATCTAAACCTATCTGCCACCCGTAAAAGACGTATAATTATTTCATCGGTATTACTTTCAGGGCCAAGGGTTAAAACATTTTTCAGCATATGTATAAATTGTATATTACTTAAAAACTCGCTATGTCTATTAATGACCCGAATTTTTTTCTGAAGTGCAACTAATTGGAATGATTGAGAAAGCGTAAG
>CAZQUK010000277.1:827-4827 GCA_964596435.1 uncultured Oligoflexia bacterium | reverse complement strand
GGTGCTTTTTGCTGCTGGATCGGGACGGCTTCTGGCCATCCTAAACAAAAATCTTTTGCCCGGCAACCAAAGCCGTCTAAAATTTTGTGCCACAAAGCCTGGGTGGGAAAAAATCGTTACCCGGAAAAATGAGGGCGGAAAGCGAAGAACCGTAGGTTTGGTCAGGGGGCAGAAAATTTCTTGCAAGTTCAGGTTGAATGTACTACTTCACTTGAGTACTAAGTGGACCTTTTCGCCGGTCCGTCTTCTTTTGGGGGGAACTGAAAGAAGGGGTCGGGGAGGCTGGAATGGCCTGGAACCTTATTTGGAGTGGCAAGACCATGGAACAAGTGAACGCCGATTCTCTCGGCAACAACGTATTACTGGTAATTCTGGTGTGCGTTGGTCTTTTTTGCGCAGCAGCAGTCCTGTTTGCCTTTAACTAAGCATAAACTTCAAGGGGCATCTTAGCCCGAATCAATCCTGGAGGATTACACATGTGGGAAACCCTTCCGAAGAGTCTTTCGACCTTCTCGGACGACATGGACAAGCTGTTTTGGGACATCACGTACCTGATGACCTTTAGCTTCATTGTCTCTGCTTCAATCATGATTTATCTCTTTGTCGCCTTCCGCAAGAAAGAAGGTGTGAAGGGTCAATACATTGCGGGTGAAGGCGGCAAGCAAATGCTGCTGATCTACATCCCCTTGGCGATCTTCGTTTGTTTCGACATGTACATCGACGTGTCCACCGCTGCAGTCTGGAAGAAGGCCAAGGTGAGCCTGCCTCCGGCCGATGTTACCGTCCGGGCGATTGCCCAACAGTGGGCTTGGACCTTCGTACAAGAAGGGAACATCCAAACGGTCAACGAGCTGCATATTCCTGCTGGCAAGACCGTCCATGTCGAAATGGAGTCTTCGGACACCCTGCACAGCTTGTCGATCCCGGTCTTCCGGTTCAAACAAGACGTGATCCCCGGTCGGATCATTACCGGTTGGTTCAAGACCCAGGACTTTTCCGTGGTCAAGGATGCCAAGAACTCCATGGTTGCCCGGTATGAAGCAGGTGCCGCTCAAGGCAAGGTCTCCGTGGCTCCCCACGAAGACACCGAAGGCAGTGCAGTGTTTGACATTCAGTGCGCCGAGATGTGTGGCGTAGGCCATGGCATCATGTCTGCGACTGTGGTGATTCATTCCCAAGAAGACTATGACGCTTGGGTGAAGACCGAGAAAGAGACCTTGCACGAGATGCAAGAAGATGCCGGTGCCGCTCCCGAAGCTGCTCCTGCCGAGGCTGCTCCCGTTGAGGAAGCACCTGCAGCAGAACACCACGGCTAAGGCAACCCAAACACAGCTAACCGTTACATCAGGAGTTAGAAACGATGGCTCATCATGAAATGTCCTTTTCGGAAAAGTTTCTTTTCCCGACGGACCATAAATACATTGGACTGCAGTATCTGTGGTCCGGCTTGTTCATGGCGGCGGTCGGTGGCTTTATGGCCTACGTCTTCCGCATGCAGTTGGCATTTCCCGGGGAATCGGTTCCCTTGTGGGGCGTAGTTACTCCCCAAAACTACAACGCATTGATCACCAACCACGGCACCATCATGATTTTCTGGGTGGCCATGCCGTTGTTGATTGCTGCATTCGGGAACATTTTGATCCCCTTGATGATCGGTTGTGACGACATGGTGTTCCCCCGGTTGAACCGGTTGAGCTACCAGATTTTCTTCGTTTCGATGGTCGTCTTGTTCCTGTCCTACTTGGTCCCTGGCGGTGGTTTCGGCGGTTCTTGGACCACCTACCCCCCTCTTTCTGCACGGGCAGAGTACAGCTTGACCCCCTTTGGTTCGTCCTTGTGGCTCTTGGCTGTGGCTTTGGAAATCGTGGCTTTCTTGGTCGGCGGGATTAACTTCCTGACCACCACCATGAACGCTCGCGCCCCCGGCATGAAGATGATGGACATTCCGGTGACCGTCTGGATGATCTGCCTTGCCGTAATCCTCTTTATGTTCTCCGTTGGCCCTCTGGTTGCCGGTGCGATCATGTTGCTCCTGGACCAGCAGTTGGGGACCAGCTTCTTTGTTCCCTCCGGTGGTGGGGACCCGGTCTTGTTCCAACACTTGTTCTGGTTCTTCGGTCACCCCGAGGTGTACGTCCTCTTGCTGCCGACCTTCGGGTTCGTTGGCGATGTGGTCACCACCTTTGCCCGCAAGAAGCTGTTTGCCTACAAAACCGTAATCTATACCTCCTTTATGGTAGGGATCTTGTCGATGATCGTGTGGGCACACCACCAGTTCATCGCCGGTATTGACCCCCGGATGGCCAACATCTTCTCGATTACCACCATCATCATCTCCATCCCTTTGGCGATCATTTACATGGCTTACATCTGGACCCTCTACGGTGCATCGATCACCTACGAGTTGCCGATGATGTGGGCTGCCGCCTTCTTGTTGGAGTTCCTGGTCGGTGGTTTGACCGGTCTGTTCTTGGGTTCTTCTGCCATGGACATTTACTTCCATGACAACACCTTCGTAGTGGCTCACTTCCACTACACCTTGATGCCGATTGTGTTCTTCGGTGGCTTTACCGCCATTACCCACTGGTATCCGAAGATTTTCGGACGCAAGTTCTTAAACGGCGTTGGCAAATTGCACTTCTGGGGGACCGTTATTCCCTTCAACCTGGTCTTCATTCCCTTGTTCTTGCTTGGGATTGCTGGTCAGCACCGGAAGATTTATGACTACACCCACTTCCCTGACTTGATGAACGCCGGTTACCAAGACCTGAGGATCTTCGCAACTGTTTCGCTGATCGTCATGTTGGTCTTCCAAGTCCTGTTCTTGTACGGCATGGTGATGTCGGCCAAGACCGGCGAAGTGGCAGGGAACAACCCCTGGAACTCGACCACCCTCGAATGGACCTGTCCCTCTCCTCCGCCTCACGGCAACTTTGGGGCAACCATGCCGACCGTGTATCGTGGTCCTTATGAATACAACGTCCCTGGGAGCAGTGCGGACTTCATTCCGCAGAATCTTCCCTCTAAGGCGTAACCCGTTGAGTTAACTGTAAACAAAAGGAGAATATCCAATGTCAATGGCGAAACCAATCGCAACGGACCGCAGCGCCACCGGGATCCCCACAGGCCGGTTGGCCATGTGGCTGCTGCTCTCAAGCGAGATTGTTATTTTTGGCGGGCTTTTGGTCTGCTACCTGTTGTACCGGTTCCACAATGGTGAATGGGGTCATGAGGCCTCTCACACCAACGTTTATGCCGGTGGTTTGAACACCTTTGTGCTTCTGACCTCTTCTTTGTTCATTGTTTTGGCTCACCACGCAGCCGAAAAGAAGCACGACACCGATGCCGCCTTCAAATGGATGTGGGCAACGGTGGCTTGCGGCTTGATCTTCTTGGGTGTCAAAGCCTACGAATACACCCATGAGATCATGCATGGGTTTACCATCACCGCAAACGTATTCTGGTCTTTCTACTACACTGCGACCGCCATTCACGCCGGTCACGTGATTGCAGGGATGACCGCCATTGCGATTTGCTCTTTTGATGTCAAACAAGGCAAACACCTCAACCGGGTGGAATTGACCGGGATCTACTGGCACTTCGTGGACTTGGTCTGGATTTTCCTGTTCCCCCTGTTGTACATCGCCAAGTAACCAAAGAGACTTCAAAGGAGTAAGAAGATGGGACACGACGCAGCGGCACACGGTAACGGCTACTACATTAAGATCTGGGCGACCTTGATGGTCCTCCTGGTGATCAGTTTGGTAGGCCCGACCTTAGGCATTTTGGTGGTTACCTTGATTACCGCCTTCGGTGTGGCGGTGGTCAAAGCCACCATGGTAATGGCTTATTTCATGCACTTGAACGTCGAGAAGAAGTACATCTGGGGGCTGTTGCTCAGCGCCTTGGTGTTCATTCTCGGTCTGTTCTTCGGGATCGCCCCGGACATCATGGCCAACCGCGGTCACAACTGGGTGAAGTGCAACGGTTATGATGCCAA
>CAZQUK010000277.1:0-817 GCA_964596435.1 uncultured Oligoflexia bacterium | reverse complement strand
CAAGAACTTGGCCCGCTTTGCCCACATGGGCTTGGCTGCCGAGGAGATCGGGCTGAACAAAGACGGCAAGATCTGTACTCCCCAGCGGTTTTAAGGGATGACCAGTATGGTTAACCCTGGTGTAGGAGCTCGGAAGCCGGCAATCCCCAACGGGGTGATGGCCATGAGCTTCTTTATTGCCGCTGAGTTGATGCTGTTTGCCAGCTTTATCAGCGCATACATGATTCTGCGGGCCGGTGTTCCGGTCTGGCCGCCTTGGGGTCAACCCAGGTTGCCGGTTTGGACCACCGGGATCAACACCTTGGTGCTGCTGTGCAGCGGGGTATTGTTGGGGATGGCGAAGTCGGCCTTTAAAGCCGAGAATCTGGGCCGGGCCCGTTCGCTGTTCCTGGCCTCGATGGCGACCGGGACCTTTTTTGTAGTCTTCCAAGGCTACGAATGGGTGCAACTGATCGGCTTCGGGTTGACCCTGACCTCCAGCACCTACGGGGGGATTTTTTATGTCACCATTGGGATGCATGCGTTCCATGCGGTGACGGCCCTGGTGGTGTTGTTCTGGCTTTATCCCAGGCTGGGAAAGACCGAAACCAAGAAGGTCCAGGTGGAGTTCACCTGTGCCCAAATGTTTTGGTACTTCGTAGTGCTGCTTTGGCCGGTGTTGTACCTCGCAGTGTACCTTTACTAGCCAACTCTTTCTGCCTTGGGTGAAGCCTGGGGCGGTTGGATTGGCTCTCCTCCTTGGGTCCCCCGGACCCCGCCCCTGGGCGAGAGCCGGTGGACCGTTGGAGCACAGCTTAAAAAGGGAGCCCCCAAGGCT
>CAZQUK010000276.1:0-4852 GCA_964596435.1 uncultured Oligoflexia bacterium | reverse complement strand
TTAATTGATGAAAATTTTTTCTTTGAAATTATTACGTTTTCTGGCGTGTTTTTCGACTTTTCTTGCAAAAGAGTGCCAATCTGTCTGAAATTTAACTCGTAACTCTTTGTAATTTCAAACATTGACAAAAAAATATTCCATTCTTTTTCGAGAAATTTCGCTGTTTTTTTTATTAATTGAATTTTCATAAAAATTATTAAAATATTTTTTTAATCTTTTGTTGTGTCTTTCATAAAAATCCGGCTAAAATATGTAAAGGAAGTTATCTTTCTTACGAAAAGAAACATACTAGCTTTTCAAAAAAAAGAATTACAATCGTCCACTGCAAACAGAAAGGATAAATACCCTGCGTTATAAAAAAGCCTCCACAAAGTATACAAGAAAAATTAAGAGTCTTTATAAAAAGATACACTTAAGCCAATGGATATGGACCATCTTTGTCGCTGTTGCGCTGGTTCTTGCAATTTCAAATCAGTCCAAAAACAGGAACGAAGCGCTTTATGAAACGGCCAAAAAGAATACAACAATTAAAGCTCACCTTACTCAAAAAGGGCCGGACGGTATTCAAACTATAGATTTAAGCTCAAAACGCTTACCGGCTTCAAATTAAAATATTGAATTAATTCAACGACCTGAACTACCAAAACCTTCATCCCCTCTGTTTGTATCGTTAAGATCGTTTTTTTCCACAGGCTCAAGCACCTTAAGCGTTAGTATTAAAAGCTGAGCTATACGCTCGTCCTTTTTGATCTCAAAAGTTGTGTTATTTAAGTTCCAAAGCATTACCTGCATCTCACCACGATAGCCTGAATCAATTACCCCCCCCATAACCTTAATGCCACGTTTTCCCATCGAAGATCTGTCAGCAACAAGCCCTACAGCACCGTAAGGAATAGCTACAGCAATACCTGTGTGAATTCTTCCAAGTCCATTTGCAGGTATCACTACGTCCTTAAGTGCATAAAGATCCAAACCTGCATCATCCATGTGTGCCCTTGTTGGATATTTTGCCCCTTGCGTTAATATTTTAAACGGTAAAACCTGTGTTTCTGTTTCCATAGTGAACCTCAAAGTGTTGCTTAATATAATATACTTAGGGGTTACTGGTTAACGTGTCTTTGAAAAAAAATCCACTAAATTACCAAGATCAACAGTTTCTTGTGTGCCTGTGCTTAAATTTTTCACACCAAGTTTTTTTGATTTAAGTTCTTCATCACCCAAAATAATTGCATAGCCTACTTTATGTTGCGTGGCTTGCTTGAGCTGTTTTTTAAATTGATCAAACTCAAGCGGTAAAAGCACCTTAATACCACTTTTACGTAAAAGCTTTGCAATACTTTGTGCAAAAGCAAGTGCCTCAGACGTTGGAGTGGTAATATACACATCAGCGCCAGGAACCTTATCGTTCCATAGGCCATGAGTTTCTAAAAAATTCTGTAAAATTACATCGCCCATTCCAAAACCAACACCAGATAACTGGTTCTTACCAAAAAGGCCAATAAGATTATCGTACCTTCCTCCACCAAACATTGAGCGGTTGTTTTCAGGGGATTTATCAAAAATCTCAAAAATAAACCCTGTATAATAATCAAGACCACGCATGATTTTTGGTTCAAACTTAATGCTTCCACTTAATTCAGAACTAAGCTTTTTTATATGTGACAATAAATTAAATAAATAGTGGCCACCTGGACTGGGATAATTTTTTTGAACATCCTCAATGGAAGAACTCAAAAAAGCATCAATTTTTTTTATTTGAGATTGATTTACACCAAGTTCTGATAAGATATTTTGATAAGCATCTTCACCAATTTTTGATCTGGCATCTATGGCTTTCACTACCTTATACGCAACATCCGGTGAAAACTTTAAGTGGGACTTAAAAAAATTATCCAAAATGTTTCTGTGGTTCACCAATATGTCAATATGCTCTTCACCGCCTTGGGCACAAATCAGCTCCCAGGCAACATTAAGTATTTCAGCATCAGCTAAAACATCATTACCGCCTAAAATATCCACATTTAACTGCCAATGTTCCCTTAAGCGCCCACGTTGCGGCCTTTCATAGCGCCAAAGGTTTGGTGTACTGAACCACCGAATTGGTTTTGGTAATTCCTGAAATTTTGATGCAACCATTCTTGCAAGAGTGGGTGTCATTTCTGGACGTATGGCAATTTTTCGCTCGCCCCTGTCTAAAAATGAATATAGCTGTTTGTTTACAATTTCTTCACCAGTTTTAGCCGCATATAGATCAAACG
Organism: uncultured Oligoflexia bacterium; assembly: GCA_964596435.1. Taxonomy (GTDB): domain Bacteria; phylum Bdellovibrionota; class UBA1018; order UBA1018; family CAZQUK01; genus CAZQUK01. The sequence goes on along the minus strand of CAZQUK010000276.1, from coordinate 2,594 downwards.
ACTCAAGAAGCGGCCCCTGGTATTCCTCATAGGCATAAAGCTCAAGCACACGGCGCATTTTTTCAAACATTCCACGCCATGGACGCATAAGTTCAGGATAAAAATCACGACTACCTTTATAGGGTTTCATTGAAAGACTCATGATCAAGATTCCTCAAAAACATTATTATTCATATCGACTAAAAAAGATAATAACACATGGCACCTGTAATTTATAATCTCTTTATATTTTTATATTTTTTCAGAAGACAGTTATATATATTAAAAAACATATGCAAAACAAAACAAATACAAACAACACACATATAAAAGTTGCTGCAGCACAAATGTGCTCTAAAAATAACCCCACGCACAATTTGGTTTTGGCTAAAAAACTTCTTATTGAGGCCCACAAAAAACAGGCAAAACTCATATCGTTCCCTGAAAACTTCCTTATGGTTAGTGAAAATAAATTTGAACTCTTAAAAAGCGCACAGACACTAAACGGAGAATGGATACAGGAAATAATTTACTGGGCAAAAACATATAAAATTTGGGTTCATGCAGGCTCAATACCCATGCAAATTCCAAACAGTAAAAACAAGGTTTACAACACCTCATTTTTAATAAGCCCTCAGGGAAAAATTATTGCAAGTTATAACAAAATCCACCTTTTTGATGCTGACGTTATGGGCGATAAAGCATACAAAGAGTCAAACTATTTTAAACCAGGAAATAAAATAGTTACGGCTAAAACCCCATGGGGCAATGCTGGGCTTTCAATTTGCTATGATATAAGGTTCCCGGAACTATACCGTGCTTTTGTTCACAAAAAACCTAACATAATTTTTATTCCTGTTTCTTTTACAAGGGTCACGGGTAAGGCACATTGGGATATTTTAACTAGAGCCAGAGCAATAGAAAACCAGGCATTTGTGATTGCCGCCGCACAAACGGGCACGCACTCCAAGAAACTTTCAACATATGGACACACAAGGATTATCGATCCATGGGGAGAGGTGCTTGATGAAATTAAAACAGGTACAGGTATTGCAATTGCAGACATAAACTTGGAAAAGCTAAAAACAATACGGGAAAACCTGCCCGCACTAAGTAATAGAAGACTGAAGACGCCAAAAGTTTAGTCAAATTTGTAGCTCTTATTTGCCGCAAGAAGGGTCTATCTGGATATATTTATTTTAACTTGGGAAAACTGATTTCTATTTTATCTTCTTTGGCATCAACCGCATACTTAGTAGCATCAACCCCTTGGGGAACAGGGAACGAGCGTTCAAAAGAAGCATGGAATGCTGAGATATTATGATCACCTTTATCTATTGTGTCCTCGGCGGCCGTAACAACCTTACCTGTAATTTCAATCATTCCGTTTGCAACTTTCACATCAACCGTGTTCCTGGCAAGTTTATTAATGCCAATATCGTAATAAATAAAATTCTCATCCTCGTGCATTGTAATATCGTCAACCCCACCGCCGAAGCGGTCATCAAACCATCTATCAAATAACTGGTTAAAAGGATCCTTGGTGCCTTGCTCCTTGAAAACCTGAAAATGTTTTTTTAGTCTTTCACGCATTTTCCTTATGTCTTCAAAAGGGTCCTTTGAGTCAGAAAAAAAGTCATTATCAAAAAGATCATCAAAGGTCCTTTCGACCTTGGTTTTATGCTTATGAAGTTTTTTAAAGGTATCTAAAATTTTTGAATTAAACGCCAAGGTTTTACTATTGTCTGTCTGATTTTCTACTTTCAAAAATTTTGCAGCTTTTGTTTCATAAACGGGCCGCCCAAAAAAACCAATGGCTCCACCAATAAGCAGAAATATAAGACCAAGAAACAACCTTAAGATGAACGAACTTTTTTTGTTTTCCATATTTAAAAAATAAATGGGGTTTTAAAATTAAGCAAATATGTTTATATCAACCATTGGTTTTTAAGTAATTTGAGAGCGCGCGGTGCGTAATCTTGTGTAGCTAATTATTGTTCAAGCCACGAGAAAGCCCAGGCATGTCTCTAACTGCGGCGGGAGTATAAAAGCCATGATCTATTATACTTTTCTCTTGGGAACCTGTTTGCGCAGCCTGTTCTTTATTGTTAGAAGCCTTCAGTAGATCTTGAAGTTTATTAAGCTCAAAAACACAACTAACTGTTGAGGCTTTACACTTATGAAGCTTTTTATACTGCTCAAGTTCTTTTGATGGGCAACTTTGCATGCCTTGCATACCGATTTCTTTGCATATTGAATAGAGCAGACCAAACTTGTTTTCGTTAATAAGCCTGTTTTTTTCCTTGCTCCAAAGCTCAAAATACAAATTGAAATATTTCGCAGCAAGTTCTTTTGCCCCCTGTATTTGCATAAATTTTTTACTAAGTACGAAAGCTTCCCGAAGATGCGTTACCCGATTTTTGTCTATGTTTATGAATTTTTCTACAGCGCGCATAAACATAATTTTTTGTCTTTCATTATCAACGCGCGTTGCATTTACTAAAACCTGATCCGCACGGTACGCCCCACTAAAATAAAGATCCACTGAAACCTCTGGGCAATCTTTTATAAGGTTTTCAAGTTCTACAACGTCATTTTTTGCATTATTAATATCG
>CAZQUK010000275.1:0-4852 GCA_964596435.1 uncultured Oligoflexia bacterium | reverse complement strand
AGTTGAAAAAACAAGATTTGGTAAATGGAGCCTTATTGGTAACGGCGGCTACATTAAGGCCCTTGTTACAAATGAAATAACCGACCCGGATTATTCTGGCGAAAATATTATCATTACTAACACAAGCAATAATGCCACTTCAAATTTATCTAAAATTGGGCTTGGATTTTCTGATGATGAAATTTATGACTACGATGATTTAAAAGACGCCATGGACCCAAGCTATCCACTATTTTACGGCTATACACACAAAATGATTAACTGGTGGCGAAGCTATTACAAACTGTATAAAAAATTAACTCACAGTAATACCCCATCATCAGACTATGAGAAAACGAGTTTGCACGAAAAGATTCTAAAAAGCCTTCCAAAAAAACAACGCGAAATATTAAATGATCCATTTTTTACCGACACACTAGTCTGGGGACACCCTGCTGGTGAAATGCCACTTAAAGCATGGGTACATGAACTTGCACTTCGAAACCCAGGTACCCCCTACGGAATTATGATTTATGACTACAAGCTTGGACAGGACCAGTGCCGGAATTATGTAAAAGCTTTTTTAACCAATGAAACAAGTGCCAGAAATAGTGCGCTTAAAAATTGCATGAAGTTTAATTAAGACACAAAAGAATGCACCAATGATGGCGCCTGCATTGAGAAAAGTATATGCGGTGGCGACAGTGGCGGTGGGGTTTTTTACAAATTGAAAAATAACGATTGGCGTTTAATTGGCATCACATCAAAAGGGCCAAAAAGAACAGAAATAGGAAATAAATGCCAAGCGGGCAGAATAACTCTTAGTAAGTTTAGCAGTGAGGCCATTGAGTGGATTGAAAACGAAACTAACACCATTCTACCCGTTGTTGATAGCGATTGGTTCGATGACTATGAAGATCCTTTTGAAAATTTTATTGAATAGCCCAACACGTCCATGCAAGTGTTCTGATAATGCCAATTTCAAACTAATGATCTACAAGCGTTTACGAATATCTATTCAAGATACCCCTTGAATATCAATTTCACATATTTTGCACTGCCAGAATCGCGTGATGCTTTATCCTGCACAGACAGCTTCCATGTGCCCTTGGTTTGAAGTCCTTTTAGAACATCAAGCGCCGCGTGCGCTACCCCATCAAGACCATACGTTTTATCAATGTTGTTGTCGCCTCCGCCTGTGCGGTTATGGAGTAGAACCTCCACTCCACTTGGATGAATAATTTTAACTATAAGGTCACCGATATAAGTGTGATCAATTTTAATCTGAACACCAATTTCTGAAATTACTCCACCTTCAGAAACCACAAGCTCCTTTACAACAGGATCGCCGCCATCAGGAATTGGTAGGTTAAAATTTGAAAACTCATGCTGACGCTTTGATAACACGCCAACAATAAATGCACGTTTTGCAGAAATCTGAAGCCTCCCAGCCCTGCTCTGATAAGAGCCTGATAGACCAAGAACCGCTTCACTTCCGGAGACACACGAAGAATCCACGATCACCGATAATGGCGTTTCAAATCTTTTTGTCTGCCCAGGCATTAAATTATCAATAGAAATAACGCCACTCACCCCACTTATACACCTTAGTGCACTCGGTGTGAGGTCAGCATTAACAAGCGACTCAGTTCCAGTATTTGTTAATGTTATAAAGATGTCACCCCGACTCCCAGGATTAATACCACCACGATCAGGCGCGCCTGGTGTGCCAAAATCAATAGTGTTTAAGCCGAGATTCCCTCTTATTACTTTAAATGCCTTTGTAACTGTTCCTGTTTGACCCTCTCCAGTTTTCCACTCAAAAAGAACGGAAACAAAATCATTTTGTGTAGCAGTCGGTAGGACCTCAAATCTTAAGCTTGCCCCACCAATAGTGATTCTTTGCTGTGGACCAATTGCTGAAAACGTTGTGCTTGCCGATACGAGCTTGGCAGGACCTTTTATTGCTTTTATGACAACCGCACCGCCCGATGTCCCAACCATTCCAAAATTTTCAAGCGTCAATCCGATGTTAACGCCTTCACCTGCAGACACAATGGCGCTATCCCTACCATTTGCAATATGGTCAATTATTCCAATAAAAGCTCCATCAGGAGATATGGTTTCAAGTTTTGCATATGTAATTCTTAAATTACCGCCTGAAACAGATACATCATAAATGGAATTCGTATTTGTTCCTTCATGTAAATCAAAATCCACCTTACCACTAGAATCAGTAAGCCCAGAAACACTATACGAGCTATCTCTAAGTGAGATTGCAACCCTTGCCCCTTTAAGCGGCACCCCTCCATTACCAGTAATGGTGTAAGCAACAGTTGTAAGACCAATTGGAATTACACTGGGACCATTTATTTGAGGTGCTACAGTATTTTCTGTTCTTAAATTTATTGAAGGATCACCAAAAGTTGTATAGGTTTCCCAATAATACTTGCTTCTTCCCGCACCACCATAATGGCGCCAATGCTCAGAAAGTGAATACTGTGTAATATCTGTAAAAGTTAAAAAACCTTCTCTGAAGATTCCATCATACATGCGTTTTTCAAGAATATCGTCCTCATCCCAGTAAGTGCTATCCATAGAACCCCAAAACATAATTGCACCATAAGGGTGCCTTTGCCATGTTTCGGCAAAACTTTCGTCAATTCTAAAATCACCTGTAATACAGGCATTTGAAATAACAAAAGGCAAAGCATCAGCGTTTCTCATGGCCCTAACATTATCCTGTGAAACGCGCGGATTATCCCAAAAAGTATTCGCACCGTGCCCAGAGTAATTAATAATAGAGCGCCCTTCTTTAATTGCTTTTTGAACTATATCGTTTGGTACCTTATGCGTAATTGCATAAAGCTGGTCTCCTCCGGCCAGATTTGCCCTTGGAAAAAAACCAACATACCCTTTAGTGGCAGTGTAGTTTTCTATAGCATAATTATGTGAACCTTCAGCAACTATGTAGCGATCGTTTGTTGCAAGAAAACTTATTTTTTTTATCCAATTTTCGTTTGAAAATTCACCTTTTTCATATTTCAAATATTTTGCCAAAACTGCTGCAAGTTGTTCCTCATTCTTAACAGCAATTCTTCCTACCCCAATATCGGGGGCATTAATGTCAGAAAGATAATCATTAGTGTCAAGAGTTCTGAAATAGTGATCCGTTACACCACTAATAATATTTGACCTGAAACTACCAACACTCTCAGCATCACCAATAATCAAAGCGTATTGTAAATTAAAAGCAGGATTCGAATATATTTCTTTTAATTTATTTCTAATTACGGTGGCATCTACATCGCTATTTACATTAAGTACTTTTACATCGTAGCCGAGTCGTTCCTTGTGCCTCATATAAGTTTTAAGAGACGGACTGTCTGTAAAATCACTGCCGACTATAAAAGCAAATGTGTCTTTACCTTTTTCATTTTTTTGTTCAGGGTTTCTGACTCTGATTATGAAATTTGTACGTAACTTGTATTCGCCAGTTTTGGGGTTATAAGACATTGGATAAAGTGTAACAAGTTTTTTAACTTTTCCATTAACAGAACCTGTAACTGCTACATCATAAACCTTCTCTGGCCAAAAGGCGTCGCTTTTATAAAATAATTTATTGATAACAAAGGGTGCTGTGTAGTTTTTAATTTTAGGTTGAGATGGTTGCGCGGGTTTTATGTATACTTTTTTTTCTTCAATAACATTAATGGCAGGAACACTGGTCCTGACACTCACATCACCACTCACATAAAACCTAATAACAGGGAGTTCAGGAAAGCCTTCTTTATAAAAGATGCCCTCTTTACCCTCAACTCCAACAAGCTTTGCTTCAACAAAATTCATTCCATGAATGCTTGTATTTGAAAAAAGAACATTCTCTACTTTTATGCTGTATTCATAGCCATCATTCAGGCGCTTGGCCTTAATTATTGCAAACGATTCATTACTAAAAATGATTACAAAAAGTATTAAACAGATAAATCCAAAAAAACGCCTAATAAATTGCCCTAAATTTTGCACTTACCGACCTCCCCATTTTAGATGGTTATTATTACAAACAATTATATGAACTTATATGATGATAACTGCTCCATAATATATGTCAATAAAACCAACGGTGAGGCCTTGTGCGTCACAATAAAAAAGCCGAAGCAATTACTAAAAAACTGCTCCGGCTTATGAATTATATAAAATCTAGGTTTTTCTAAATTAATTAAATCGTCATTATGCCATAAAAGAAAATAGCATAATAGATTGCTGAACCCATACAACATTCACCATCAAGTTTAATCTCCCTGGTGTTGCCTTTGGAGCTTAAGAAAGTAAAAGTAATTTGTTTATGATGCCCCCCCTCAAAACTTTCGGAAGCAAAATGTACACCAATAGTTAGTTCTCCGTCTTGTAATTTAATGATGCTTCTTTCCTTATCAAAACCTGCATAGGTAATTCTTTTTTCGCCAAAACTACCTGTTAGAACTTCATTAAGTTTTCCGACTGAAAACTCAGCTACTTCTGTTCCTTTTTTGTATAATCCATTAATATGATCGCCGCATTTTTTATCGGCCCAAATTGGAATCAAATTAAATGTTCCAACCAAAACATCATTAACCTTTACAAGATCAAAACCTGCACCAGTAATAAATTCACGATCAGGATGACCCGCATCACTTGCAAAAACTGGAAGTGATGCAAAGATACCAATTAAACTTATAGCTAATATTTTTTTCATTTGTTTATACTCCTTGTGTTATTTTTTTTAAGTAAACCAGACTAGGCTAGCAAAGCAAACAAAAAAGTCAACATAAGTTGGAGTAAAAATAACTAATTTTAGAAATATTTTTTTTAAAATAAATACAAAATGGTGCAG
>CAZQUK010000274.1:0-4852 GCA_964596435.1 uncultured Oligoflexia bacterium | reverse complement strand
AAACCGTTCGGGCCTGCCAATGGCCCAGTTTGTTTTACCTTCCTTTCTGAAGAAGTTTCCATCCTTTGGCAACCCGGCTAACGTGAGCCAGCTTAGCCAGCTTTTAGTCCCGTGGTTTTGCGTCCTAACCTTTCGGCTAGTTTGCCTTTTTCAAAGGGGGTTGGTTTGGGGATTATAGATAACCCGCCTCTTCAAACGGTCCTTCCATGGTCCAAACCTTTGAAACCCTCTTAGATAAAATTTTTATTAAACCCTATTTCCCTCTAGATGCCTCACTTTCTTAAGAGTTATTTTCTTTGTTAATATCACCTAACAATTAAGGTAACGCATTGCGCACCAAAAATCAAGTATTTTTGTCAATTATAAATCTTAAGGAATTCAGGGATTTATGATGAAAATTTATAGCGTGTTATTTAATTTTAGTAGAAATTAACATTTAATAGCATACGATTTGGGTTAAAATAGCCCCTGGAGCTTTGGGTTGAGAAGAGTTACGAAAAAACACAAAAAACTGATCAAAAGACGGGTGCACGGGTTTCTAAATAGTCTTAAAATTTATTATAAATTTGGAACTCTAAAAAATAATCATACGTATGCAATAAGTGCGGTTAGCACGTTGTTAATGTTTATTTTGCTATCAGTATTTTCTTTTGCGTCTGAAGAAATTGGCGAGGTTCAAAAAGATTTCTCTGTTCGTTCATTGGGGTGGCTTGATTTAAGAAATTTGCGAGGCTCAATAAGTGTTCAAGGTTGGCCGCTTGATAAGATAAGAGTTACTGCAAAAAAATTTGTAAAAAAAGACATAATTGAGGGCCGGGATGAGATTGCAAAAACAATGGATTTCAGGTTTGTCCCAAGGGGAAACGATGTTGAGGTTGCTTGTGAATATGGAAAAGGGCTTGGGATTCGTGAAAAACTCCAAGAGCGAAGCGGTAAAGCCGCTTGGATGACTTTTGAAATTCAAGCACCTTCCGATATGAAACTACGAGCGTGGAGTGACAGTGGGGAGATAAATATTAAAAATTGGCATTCTCGCTTTGAGGGGCGAAGTGAGAGTGGAGATATAAAAATCGCGCAGAGTCGTGATGGCCCGTTTTTTTTAAGGTGTTTGTCTTGCCTAATGGATGTTGTGGATGTCGCGGGTGAAATAAAAATTCAAGGTGGTGACAAGGCTGTTTCGCTTTCTGAAGTTTCAGATGGGCCTGTGTTTGTGGAAACTCAAAATGGAAATATTAATGTTCAAGATATTAAAGCAAGCAAGCAGCTTTATGTTTCAAGAGGTGGTGAAATTAAAGGGCAAGGTGTTTGGGGTGACGTTCAGTTTCTTACAAAAAGTGGCAACGTTGAATTTCGTGAAGTTAGGGGTTCTGTTAGTGGTAGAGCAGACACTGCTAAAATTGTTGCAGAAATTTATAAATGGGCACCAGTAAGTGAAACATTAGTTGAAACTCTAAGTGGGGATATTGATTATTATTTGCCGCCAGAGTTTGGCGCAACTATTGATATTTGGTCGGTTTTTGGTGAAGTTAAAGTTGAATATTCTGTGGTGGAAAGCAAAGCGGGTGTTGATTTTTATGGCCCGCAACCGGCGAATAAAATATTTGGACATATTGGCGACTCTGCTTACCCCTTCAAGGCTCTAAGTAACAATGGTTCAATACGGCTTATTAAGAGGAAGCAAAAATAAATTTAACTGACAGGCAAACGGGGTGTATGGATCTTTCCATAAACGCGTTTGCGACTTTGCCGTTAAAAAATAAATAGAAAAAAATAGGTGTTCTGTTTTGATCGTGGCGTTTTGTGGGTGGTGCGCCCTACTGCCTGGGTGGCTAACGATAGATCAAAATAAAAGTCGCGATAACTATTAAAACGCTAAGTAACGATAATAACTTCATAGTTAATATCATTTAACAATACCGGAGCAAAAAAATCAAGTAAAATCTTATCGCTAACGCAACAAGTCGAAATTGTTTAAGTTTTGCGGTTTTGGTGCGGGGGTGGAACCCGAGTGTAAGTAATAAAAAATGTATTTTCTAAAAAAGAAAAATATTACCACAAACAGCCTAAATTCACTGGATTGTGCAAAGCCTGCTTGTAAATAATTTAGTTAAGAGAGTTTACGCTCAATCAGGGCTATCACCCAATTATTTTTTTTATGCCTGTTTCCCAGTGATAAAAGCTGATTTCATTTTCAACTCTATTAATAGGATCTCTTGAAAGACATATTGCTTTAGAGTTTTTCCATTCTTTATGAAACATATTTAGGTTTTTAACGTCGTTAATTGAAACTTCTAGGGTTGATTTTATTTCAATTAAATAAAACTCTTTTCCTGATTTTATGATTAAATCAATTTCAGCACCTTTGTCGGTTCTTAGAAAAAAGAATTCAAAATTCTTTTCATAATAATGTGATAAATATTGAATCTGGCATATTATAAAATGCTCAAAATATTTACCAAAACCGTAAGTTTGCTCTAGGACTTTTGAGTTAAGATTGTTTTGTAGCGCTCTTAGCACACCTGGATCAAAATAATAGAATTTAGGAGCTAAAACAATCCGTTTTCTTAGCGACGTATGATACGGCTCGAGTAAAAATCCAATGTTTGTATCTTCAAAAATCTGAAAATAATTTTGAACAGATTTTGTATCTACTCCAATTTGTTTTGCAATTTTAGAGTAATTTATTAATTCACCGTTTTGCTGTGCGGCAACTTCCAGAAATTTTCGAAAAGGATCAATGTTTCTGATTAGATGTTCGTTCCACACTTCCTCTTTTAAGTATAACTGTGAATAGGTTATTAGATATTTTATTTTTTCGCTTTCATTTTTTAAATTGTGAATTTCCGGTAATCCGCCGTAATTAATGTATGACATTAGATTAAAATCTGTTCCTAATTCTAAAAAGGTAAGTGGGAATAAGTTATAATTAAAGGCTCTTCCTGCAAGTAAATTTGCCCCGCCTCTTTTGAGTTTTCTTGCACTTGAACCAGTTAAAACAAACACAAAACGGTCTTTGTTTTTGTTCATATATTGATGAATAAGATCGAGAAGTCTTGGAAGTTTTTGTATCTCATCAACAATTATGTAACGGATATTTTTATCGAGATCGCTTATTGTATTAATAAATAACTTTGGATCTCTAGCGAGCCGGTCTTCAATGTTGATATCGAGTAAATCAAAATACATTGAGTTTTCTTCGCAATAGATTTTGTTTAATAGTGTTGTTTTACCGGTGGCTCTGGCGCCGAAAAGGAAATAACTGTATGAATCTGAAGGAGAAAGGGTTCTGGAATACATACTCCATATATTAGCCGTAAATATGGAGTATGGTCAAGTGCTAATTATTCAGAGCGTATGAATAATGCTCTGTTTGACTCTTGGGGGTTCTATTGAAGAAAACTTTAGGTGCGGAGGAGCCAGTGGGGTTGCAGGAGCTTGAAATTGATTATTCGAGTGATGTTTATGTTAATGTGTTTTAAGAATCTGTTAGGTTACGCGCTTGTTTCGCTCTGTTTTTCGGAAAGTTTATTTGTTTCTTTTTTGTTTTGGTCCATCTTACACTGCCCATCAAGGTGTGCGCCCGCTTCGATTTTAAGGGAAGGGGTTTTAATGTTTCCGATAACTCTACCTGTGGAGGAAATATAAACACGCGTTGTTGTGTCTATATCACCACGTACAAACCCATCTATAACTAAAACATCCGCTTTAATGTTCCCTTCAACAATTGCTGTTTCGTTTAATATAAGGGTACTCCCGGGGTGAGAAAAAACTTCACCGAAAAGCTTACCGTGTACACGCGTCAGGTGCTTGAAGTTAATGTTGCCCTTTATTTCGCAATCTTCTGAGATTATTGTTATTTGTGTTTCATGAATTGTGTTCATTTTTAATTTCTTTAGCTTTTTTTGGTGTTGGTGGCTTTAGGTCCTTAATTAATATTATCTTATTATCTGTTCCCAAAATAATAACCTTAATATTTGTAATACTCTTTGTTGTGTTAAAGGGGCCTATTTCGGCATGTGTTGTTCTAAAGCGGCTGACCGAAAAAAACTCCCCTTTTCTGATATCAATGATCGAGGGCTTTTTGGATGCGTTTATTGTGTTTTCAGGATAAACATGAAGTGAGCTTTCACTATAAGCCAGAATAAAAATTCTGCCTTGTTGCGACTTATTATCCTGAAAATAATATTCTAAAATAAAATCAACCGATAAATTTTGATCCTTCCATTCAACGCTCTCTTTGGTGATTCTAATGGGAATCTGTATGTCTTCTGATTGGACCGATATATTTTCCGGAAACAATGCTTTTGGAAAAAGTGCGGACATTGAGGCAATATTTTGTGCTACAGTTTCAGGGTCCGTGGGTTCGTTTTCTTTGGTTGCTGTATTGTATTTAATTTCAAGTTCTTCGTATGAGCGCTTGAGGTTATTAAGATTCTCTTCAAGAGCTGCTGTTTGGCTGGGTTCTGCTTTTTGGAGTTTCGTGTAATAATAGAATCCAAATGCGGCAAGACAGATTGTTATGAGCAGCCAAAAACTTAATATCCATCCAAGTTTGTTTATCCAGCTAAAGGGTATTTTAAAACTTCTTGAAACCAGATTGTCTTTAAGAACAATCAAGGTGAGTTTGTCTTTTTGGGTGGCTAGGTTTCCATTAATAGTGTCGTGCTTTGTTTCCACGAGTTTAGAATAGGCTTTGGTGAGTTAAGAATAAAGATAAAATTATCTAAAATTTGCAAAAAACACGCACCGCACAAATACCTTGACCACCAATCATTTCAAATTATTAGCTGATATTTGGGTAACTTCTCAAAAACTTACGGCGGATATAGTTTGAAATTGTTGAACTTTTTGT
>CAZQUK010000273.1:0-4904 GCA_964596435.1 uncultured Oligoflexia bacterium | reverse complement strand
GACTCATCAACAATATCCTCAGAAACCACAAGTTTGTTTGCCATTTCTCTTGGAATTTCAAAAAACTTTAAACCAGTTTCTTCAATTTTCCTGATAACAGCTTTTGTAAACTTACGGTTTTTCTTTACAAGAACCTCACCACTTTCCGGGTGAACGATATCATTTTCCGCTCTTTGTCCTGATAAAATCGCCAAATTGATATATTTAAAAACCTTATCGCCATCAAATCGGATTGTCTCTGTTTTATAAAAATAATTTAAGATTTCCTGGGTAGACATACCTAGGGATCTTAAAATAACGGTCGCCGGAAGCTTCCTTTTTCTATCAATTCTGGCGTGAAGAATGTCTTTATGATCAAATTCAAAATCAAGCCAGGAACCACGATGCGGAATTATTCTTGCCGAATAAAGAATCTTACCACTGGAGTGACTCTTTCCATGATCATGTTCAAAAATAACACCAGGGGATCTATGAAGCTGGCTAACAATAACTCTTTCGGTTCCATTTATAACAAAAGAACCCGACGTGGTCATGAGAGGAATTTCGCCCATGTAAACTTCTTGTTCTTTTATGTCGCGAATGTTGCGTGTGCCGGCCTCTTCATCTACGTCGTACACCACTAAGCGAACTGTGATTTTTATTGGAGCAGCATAAGTCATTCCTCGTTGACGACAATTTTGAACATCATATTTTGGAGGCTCAAAAGCATAACCGACGAACTCCAAAGAAGCTGTGCGGTTAAAGTCTTCAATCGGAAAAACAGATTTAAAAACACCCTGAAGACCGTCATCCGTGCGCTGATCCGGTTCAACATCTAGCTGTAAAAATCTAGCAAACGAATTACGTTGAAGATCAATCAGGTTTGGAATTTCAACCGGTGCCATAATTTTAGAAAAGGTCTTGCGAACCCTGTTATTTTCCCTAAAGGGGGCAGCCATATGATGCTCCTTAATTTGTAATCAAAATATTAATTGAAAAAAACTCACTAGCACTTTTTAAACACACATCCACACGGTCCAATCCAAAAAAAACGATCAAACCTCCTGATAGTGCACTTCTGTGCAAGTGGTTCTTAAAAACAAATGTCATTAAAGTGGAAAAAACTTACTTAAGTTCAACCTTGGCGCCAGCGGCTTCCAGCTTTTTCTTAATATCTTCAGCTTCTTCTTTAGCTACATTTTCTTTAACTGGCTTTGGAGCACCTTCAACAAGATCCTTTGCTTCCTTTAGCCCTAAACCAGTAATGGCGCGTACTTCCTTAATTACATTAATTTTCTTATCGCCAAAGGCAGCAAGAACTACTGTAAATTCTGTCTTTGCTTCTTCAGCTACTGCACCAGCACCGGGCATTGCAGCCATAGCTACTGGAGCTGCGGCAGAAACACCAAATTTTTCTTCAAGCTCTTTAACAAGCTTTGAAAGTTCAAGTACAGACATGTTTTCAACAAAGGAAACAACCTGATCTTTTGTAATCGCTGTTGTCATTTTTTACTCATCTCCTTTTTATCATTCGTTTTTGCCTTTCGTGGCTTTGCGCTCGAAAAAAACAACCTGGTTCTTCTGCGAGCAGTAAACCGTAACCATCATGGAAACAGTCAAAACTTTTTAAAATTTTACTCAGCCTCACCCTTCTTTTTTTCAATTGCCGAAAGAACCGTAACAAGGCTGCGGGGTACAGCTGCTAAAACACTTACAAATCCTCTTGCCGGACCATTCATTACACTTAGTAATTGAGCAAGTAATTCGTTTTTTGACGGCAGCTTTGCTAGCACTTCAATTTCCTGAGCATTTATTATTTTTCTTTCCATTAACCCGTCACGAAGGGTTAATGCCTCATTTTCTTTTGAAAAATCATAAACAACTTTTGCAATCTTTGCGTAGTCATCATAAGCAAAAGCAACAAACGTTGGACCAGCGAGTTTATCAAGAAGAATTTTAGCATCATCGCCAAAAGAGCCATCTTTAACTATAACTCGTGCAATGTTATTCTTAATGACTTTAACTTCACCTTTTGCCTCTCTGACTTTTGCACGCAACACGTCCATCTCTGTTGCTTTAAGGCCCTTATAATCAGCAAAAATTGCCACACCAGCTTTTGAAAATTTATCTTTTAAGAGCGTCGCCATTTCGGCTTTTTGCGTTTTATTCATAAATCCATCTCCAAACTAAGTATAAAAAATTACTTTCCAGCAACAGCCAATAAATCTTGTGTATCAATAATAAGGCCAGGACTCATTGTTGTTGATATTGTAACCTTTTTAATATAGGTCCCCTTACTCGTTGAAGGCTTTGCCTTCAAAATGGTGCTAGCAAATGCCATAAAATTTTCTTTTAGTTTTTCTTTTCCGAAAGACTTTTTACCAATTGCTGCGTGTACAATTCCGGTCTTTTCGGTTCTATACTCAACCTTACCAAGCTTTTGCTCTCTAACTGCCTTATCCACATTTGGAGTTACTGTTCCTACCTTGGGGTTTGGCATAACACCCTTTGGACCTAAAATTTTACCAATACGAGAAATTATTGGCATCATGTCGGGTGTTGCAATTACTCTATCAAAATCAAGCCAACCGCCCTTGATCTTTTCAACCATATCCTCCGCACCCACAAAATCAGCGCCCGCGGCTTCGGCCTTTGTTGCCGCCTCACCTTTTGCAAAAACCAAAACTTTATACTTTTTTCCAATACCATGGGGAAGAACCACGGCACCTCTGATCATTTGATCGGCGTGTTTTGGATCAACACCCAAATTGAACGCAACATCTACAGACTCATCAAATTTTGCATATGATATTTTTGTGATAAGCTCGAACACCTTATCAACTTTAAGAATTTCACCTGCGTGCAAACGTTACGATAGTTTTTTCCGCCTTTGCCTTTTTTTTCAAAGGAAGCCTTCGTCCCTATGTTTTTATCGGCATTTTTATCGACTTTTTTACCAACATTTTTTTCAGATTTTTCATCAGAATTATTTTGTGCAGACCTATCCATCAAAATATCCTCCGCGGTTCAAACGCCAAACTATGGCTCCCGCAAATTATTAATTAACCCTCTACTGTTAGTCCAGCACTCCTAGCTGTACCTTCAATTGTCCTCATTGCAGCTTCAACACTACCAGCATTCAAGTCTGGCATTTTAATATTTGCAATTTCCTCAACTTGCTTTTTCGTAACTTTCCCAACCTTTTTTTTGTTCGGCTCGCCACTACCCTTTGGAATACCAGCTGATTTAAACAGCAATATCGAAGCCGGAGGGGTTTTTGTTATAAAGGTAAAAGATCTATCTGCATACACAGTAATTATTACTGGAATAATTGTACCCATTTGATCTTTCGTTTTTGCATTAAAGGCCTTGCAAAACTCCATTATATTAACACCACGTTGTCCAAGAGCTGGGCCAACCGGAGGTGCTGGATTTGCCTGACCACCAGGAATTTGTAACTTAATTTGTCCTAATATTTTTTTCGCCACCATAAACGGCTCCCTATATCAAAGTTTTTAGACCTTTTCAACTTGAATAAAATCTAATTCTACCGGAGTTGCCCTACCAAAAATGCTCACAAGAACCTTAACCTTACCCTTATCCATATTAACGTCTTCAACAACTCCATTAAAATTTGAAAACGGGCCGTCAACCACTCTGACCTTCTCCCCTTCCCTAAAGGAAACCTTTGGTCTTGGTTTGGCCTCACCCTCAGCAATACGGTTTGTCATTTTTTCAACTTCATACTCAGGTACAGGAACTGGGTTAACCTGATTACCCACAAAACCAGTTATACGTGAAGTATTCTTAACAATATGCCAGGTTTCATTGGTTAACCGCATCTGAACCAAAATATATCCGGGGAAAAACCTTCTTTTTGTTGTTCTCTTTTGGCCCTTAACAAGCTCTACAACATTTTCCTCTGGTACGATAACTTCGCCAAAATCTTCTTCATATCCTTTTGCAACTATTCTTTCCTCAAGAGCAAGCTTTGCTTTATGTTCATAGCCAGAATATGTATGAACCACGTACCAATTCATGTCATCGATTTTAGAGGGTTTTCTTCTATTACTTACTTTTAATTTTGGACCTGTCTCCTTTTGAGCGTCTTCTTCTAACTGTTTCTGTTCAACTTTACTGGAGTCCGCGCCATCTTCTTCTACACTACTTGTATCCGGTTGAATTTGAAGTGCAGATTTGCTGTCCATAATATCCTCTTGTGTGTTCCCAGTCTCCTCGCCTATTGCACTTACTGTCTTATCCGCATTATCATTTCCGTTTATTAGGTTATCCATACTTTCCTTCTCAGAACTATCCTCTACCTCATCTTGAGATTCTTGGATTTGATTAGCTTCCTGGGTTTCCTTAAACTCTGACAACTCTAAATTCCTCCTTAAATAATCCATCTGATAACTTGGGTCCAAACGTAATCTAGAAAACCAAGAAACATTCCAGAAATAATGACCATAATAACAACGACAACTGTAGCAGAACTCGTATCTTTTTGTGTTGGCCACGTAACCCTTGAAAGCTCAAGAATAACTTCATTCATAAAGTCATTAACTTTTTTATGACGATTCAAAACAACATAAACCACAACTGCTATAAAAAAAGAAACTCCACGAATAAACCAGTCAATTTGGTGAAATCTAGCCTCTAAATCGTATGTAGCAGCAATTGTTGTTAAGATATTAAAAAACACATAGCCGGTTAAACCAGAAACAAACAAATAACTTAATTGTACCCATTTCCTCTTTTGATTATCCATGAATTACCTCAAATAATGGCAGGCCAGGAGGGATTCGAACCCACAGCCTACGGATTTGGAATCCGACGCTCTAGCCGTTGGAGCTACTGGCCTCCTCATCATAAAATTTCTCCTACTCAAAAAAATCAGATTTAACTTAAAACCCCGAATAAAAAAC
>CAZQUK010000272.1:0-4919 GCA_964596435.1 uncultured Oligoflexia bacterium | reverse complement strand
TGGCTGGTTACGAAATTTATTATATATTGGCGTTTATCAGTTAATAGCACAAAAAAATGTATCACCAGCAAGCGTGGTTTTTGAAACAGTTGAGCTTGCCAAAATAAAACAAGGTATAGGTGCCTCGCGTTTTGTAAATAAAATTTTACGAAAAATTTCAGATCAAAAAACTACGCCAAGCGTTGAACTGCAAAAAGAGTTTCCAAATAACACGCAAATTCATGCAGCCTATGCAAGTTTACCAAAGTGGTACTGGAACAGAATAAAGGCAGATCATGGTGAAGTATGGGCAAAAGATTACGCTAGGGCCTCGCTTGAAAGACCAGTGCTTTGGGCGCGTTTTCGGGACTTGCACTGGGCTGGAAATAAATTTTTGGGACTTGAAATTACTTCAGGACCGGTACCGGCATCATGGTGCCTGGTTTCGGGGGGGCGGCCACAAAATTATCCAGGCTTTAGTGAGGGGGAACTTTTAATCCAGGATATATCTTCTCAGGCCTTGGTTCATGAAGTGGTGTGGAATGTGAAAAATATTTTTAAGAAACAGGCTAACAAAATTCGGGTTCTTGATATTTGTGGGGCACCAGGTGGAAAATCAATTGGAATGAGCTGGTCGGGGATTAATGTGTTTTCAAGCGATCTGCCAGGGCCAAGAATAAACTTACTAAAAAGTAATATAAAAAAACTGGATTATAACGTTAACGTGCTTGAAACAACACAGGCCTGGAATATGGCAGGCTCGGCAGATCTAATATGGGTAGATGCTCCTTGTAGTAGTTCGGGACTTATAAGAAGGCACCCTGATATTAGGTGGATAAAAAAAGAATCAGATTTATCTGAAATTGGAAAAATACAAAGCACATTAATTAAAAAAGCCTGGAAACATTTAAGGCCAGGAGGACTTATGGTTTATTCTGTATGTTCAGTTTTTAAGGAAGAAGGTATTCAAAGACTTATTGAGCATGGACTTAATGATAAAATTATTAAAGAGTACTTTTATGAGCCTCAAAAACATCCGCATGGAGATGGATTCTGGGGTGCTATTTTACAAAAAGTAGACTAAAAAAGTCAGGGCCTATGTGGCCCTGGTGCACTGTGAAATTACAAAGTCATATATTTTCGTAATAGATTTAAACGCAGTAAAAACGGCGCGTTATAATAGCAGGTTTTGGCATATCAAATGCACATTTGAATATTAAGGCTTGGCTTCAGCCACGGATGGAAGCTGAACGTTATCACATTGTAATGGAGCCTGGCTGTCGGATAAAACCTGCCTATAAACGGCTCATAGGTTTTTGGGGGGATCTAAGTTTCCTCAATTTCTTGGGGCCGCGTCTTGACCCACCTATAAACCGCTGGCCCCCTAAGGGGGTCAGCCGGGTCTCTTGAAAAAAATGTTTTTGATATTAGTAAAATCTAAGTAAGATGGCCAGATGCAAGTTTATCTGGATCTTCTAAGTCATATTCTAAAAAATGGTACCGAAAAAAAAGACAGAACAGGTACTGGGACCTTAAGTACGTTTGGCTATCAGATGCGCTTTAATTTAAACGATGGGTTCCCGCTTCTTACAACAAAAAAAGTTCACTTAAAATCCATTATTCATGAGTTAATTTGGTTTTTAAGTGGCAATACAAATATTTCTTATTTGAAAGAAAACGGAGTTAAGATCTGGGACGAATGGGCTGATGCAAATGGCGAGCTTGGCCCGGTATATGGCTCACAGTGGCGGCACTGGAAAAACAGTGATGGCGTTTATATTGATCAGATAAAAAACGTTATAAATGATATCAAAAAAAACCCGGATTCAAGAAGGCTAATAGTTAGTGCATGGAACGTTGGCGAGATTGACAAAATGGCGCTCCCACCTTGTCATGCTTTTTTTCAGTTTTATGTGGCTGGTGGTAGGCTTTCTTGTCAGCTTTATCAAAGAAGTGCCGACGTGTTTTTAGGTGTTCCATTTAATATAGCAAGTTATTCAATTCTAATGATGATGGTGGCTCAAGTTTGTGATTTAAGACCGTGTGAATTTATTCATGCTCTTGGGGATGCGCACCTTTACCTTAATCATATTGAACAGGCCAAACTTCAGTTGGAAAGAAGGCCTAAAAGTCCGCCTATTATGAAACTTAATACCGGTGTTAGAGATATTTTTAATTTTAAGTATGAAGATTTTAAGCTTGAAGCTTATGATCCACATCCTGCCATCAAGGCTCCGATTTCAGTTTAATTCTGGGAATATTTAATGAAGAAAATTTCAATTTGTGTGGCAATGTCACAAAACAGAGTAATTGGAAAAGACGGAAAATTACCATGGCACATCCCTGAGGATCTGCACAGGTTCAAGAAGCTTACCATGGACAAACCCATTATTATGGGAAGAAAAACGCATGAATCAATTGGGCGCCTGCTTTCGGGACGCGCAAATATTATTCTTTCGCGAAATAATAACTACAAACCCATACTCAGTTCCACGCCCGTTCAAAATATAGACACATCATTTCACATTTTTCAAAACATAGATGAGGCAATTAATAAGGCACATACTATAAGGCCAGAAGCTGATGAAATAGTGATAATTGGTGGGGGCGATATATTTAAGGCCACATTAAATAAGGTGGACAGAATTTACCTGACCAGAATTGAAGGAAAATACGAAGGAGATGTGTTTTTTCCAGATATTCAGGATTATGGGTTTCGTGAAATGTCGCGTGAAGAGCTTAAAGTTAAAGATTTTTTATATAAAGTAAGCTTTATTGTTTTTGAGTGCTGAAGTTTGGGCGTATACTAGTAATAATATGAAAGTTAAGTTTTGGGGTGTCAGGGGTTCACTCCCAACGCCACCTACGCCAGATATGTTAACCACACGTGTTGAAAATGTAATCGGCGAATTCTTAGATGCTGGGTGCAAAAAAAGAGATGATATTTCGAAATTTTTTGCATCTCTTCCTGCCAACAGTTTAGGCGGATATGGTGGCAATACCGCATGTGTTGAAGTTTTTACCGACTCATCAAGTCTGATCGTCGATGGCGGAAGTGGCCTGCGTCTTTTAGGTTACAAATTAATGGGTGGACCTTGTGCAAAAGGTGCGGGCGAAGTTAACATTCTTTTTACTCATTTTCATTGGGATCATTTAATTGGATTACCGTTTTTTGTCCCGATTTTTATTCCAGGTAACAAAATTAATGTTTACTCTCCACTTCCTAATATTAAGGATGTTTTTAGAACTCTTTTTAAAAAACCATATTTTCCTATCCCTCTTGAGGGGCTTGGAGCAACGATTCTTTATCATGAATTAAAGCCAAGAACCCCGGTTGATTTTGGTGGAATTGAGGTTACTCCTTACATGCTTGACCACCCTGATCCGTGTTGGGGCTATAAGTTTAAGCATAATAATAAAGTTTATTCTCATTGCGTTGATACCGAGTGTACGCGTGTTTCTGCACCAGAACTTGGTGAGGATATCGCTCTTTATCAGGGGGTTGACCTGATGGCGTTTGATGCTCAATACACACTTATGGAAACAATTGAAAAAGTAAACTGGGGACATGCTGCAGCAACATTAGGGCTTGATCTTGCAATGAGAGAAGGCATTAAGCGTGTTATTTTTATGCATCATGAACCCGCATCTCCTGACGATAAAATTGCGGCTTCAGAGGCACAAACCAGACGTTATTACGAGGGCCAACTAAAGCAGGCCAAAAGGGCAAACATAAGCCTTCATGAAGTGGATTGGGAATTTGCCAAAGAAGGAATGGTTGTTACGGTTTGAAGATTTAAAGGCTGCCGATTATTTTCTGATAAAATTTAACTAACTCTAACATGTCCCATTTTTTTAAATGGGTTTAAAATCAATTACCAAAAAATTTAATTGCCAGCCCTTTAAAATAGTGTTTTTAAAGTAGCCTTATTTTCCAAAAGTAGCCGAAATACCAAGTGTAACTTTCCATTCGGTAAAATCGGGAAGCTGTCTTATTGTTGCTTCAAGCTCCGGTCCAAGACCCATGCCATCGATACTAAGTGTATCTTCGTTTAAGGCTTCAATATAGAGTCTTTCGCTTATGTTCCAGTAAAAATTCGCACTTGCAAAATCGCCCCAGGCTGAGTCATCTTGTGCATCTTGGTTGTTTTCAATTGGAATTCCGTTTTCATCAACTTCTTGGTTTATCTGTTCTTCTGCGGCATTTGATGCCTCATTTTTTGCCTTATTTTTTGCGCCTTTTTCGTCAAATTCTGGAATGCCAACTACTGCAACACGAAGCGTGTTTTTAAATTTCCAAATATTTAATTGTAATTTTGAACCAGCATAAGCTCCAAACTCTTCATTTGAAAGAACTTGGCCCGGGCGTTGCCATTTGAAATATGCACCACCAACGTTTAGACCAAAACCCATGCTAAAGAAATCGTCTTTTTCATCTGCGGCGTCTTCTGGTTCTGAAATTTTAAATGTAAATCCGAGTCCGGCAAGGGCCTGTAATTGCTCTTCGCCTTCGCGGCCAAGTGTTCCCATACGTTTTTTATAAAAAAGCTCCTGGATTTGTAAGATTTCAATTACTTCACCGGAAACGCTTGCTTCAATAACTCTTTCAATAGGAAGATAATCAAATTTACCTTCAATTTCACAAAGAATTGGAACATCAAGGTTCAATCCCAAGCCGAACATAGCGTCGCCGTGGGTTGATGGGCCAGATCTAAAAGGTGCGTTAAAAGTTGACTCACCCTCGATTTGTTCTAATTTTGATTTATTTAATATTGCGCCGCCGGCCTTAACTTTAAGTTCGATAATTTTTGAAAAAGCTTGGGGCGAAAACAGTAGAATAAATAGCAGACACAGAAAATACTTCTTAATAATAGACATTTGGCCTCTCCTTGTTGTTTAAATTTTATCAGAGCGCGTTATATATTAACCGACACGCTTAA
>CAZQUK010000271.1:597-4958 GCA_964596435.1 uncultured Oligoflexia bacterium | reverse complement strand
TATTTTAAAATGGCGCTTTGAAACTTTCTAATTTAGCGCTGTGAGAATTTGAATTATAAGGCGAAAATCTACAGCTTACATAAGTGCAGTATATCCTGTGTATCTTAAAGGTTTAATCATGCAATGATATTATTATATATAATCGTAATAATTTTAAAATGCAGAGAATACTAACAGATAATAGCTCGATTGGTTCATCTGCAAACTTTTTCAACGCAAGTAGAGTTCATAGCAGAAGCTTCGATACCGTATTTGTCTAATAGTTTTTTCATTTCTTTTTCGTTAATTAAATTATCTGCACGATTGCTGGGGGTATCAAAATATGTGCATCTCAAAAGGGCCGTACCGTCCGAGTTCGGTTCTTCAAACACATGATTTTCGTATTGGGTATCTGGAAATTTTATTACAAATTCTGAATAAGAAGCGGTTTTTAATATATATTCTGTCAACTCAAGGTCGCCCATTTCTGCTGAAAAAAAGATAGGGCTTACTTCGTCCAAATGGTACATATCATGGTTTTTAGGATTGAATAAATATTTAAGATCAAATTTTCCATTTGTTTCTAAAACAAGTATTTTTGCAATTTCAAGAGATTTATTTCCAATCTCTGTTAGCCTATAATATGTCAAAAAAAAGTTTTTATTATATAGGCTTCTACATTGTAGTTTTTTATCAAATTTATTTTTTGAACATTCTTTATAAATTTGCGAGTAAGCCTTTAATATCATTCTTGGATGAATTGAAACTGTTAGATTTAATTCAGGGATAGCTTCTTCTTCTGAAAGAATTTGTCTAACCATGTTTTTATCAAGTAACTTTACAGCTGTGGAGAGTTTATCGCCATTAAAATTATAAATAAATTTATACCAATTTTCTAAAATAACTTCACCCTCGTTGAGTATTCCAAGATAGGTAATGCTATTTTCGTCAAGCAGTTCTTTAAGTAAATCTTTTAAGATAAATTCTTTTCCCCATAATATTGTCTTATTGTTTAATGAATGACGTATCTGTTTTAGATTCATACTATTAACTGCCTCAATAAATGGTTCAACTAATCTTTGATGTATAAAATCATCAACCGTAAGAACCCTGCTGTTTTTAGTTCTTAAGTGAAAATATTCACTTAAGATATTCTCGTCTGTATTGGCAATTAACATGGCGGTTAACTTTCTTGCATGCTCAGAGGTGTTTTCAGCGCATTCAAATCTTAATGTTTTGTAAATACCTTCATGAAGATAAGCAGCAGCCTTACTGGTTTCTGAAAATCTTGAAAATATTTCTCCATCAACATAAATCGTCCCTGTTTCAGAATAATTAATTACTTGCTCATAATTTGGTTTAATATTGCTTCCGTCCGGACAGCGTGCAGGCATGAATATATGATTTGAATCAAAAATTGTATTTAGAGAAATTATTCTCCCGTAATTTAAGCTATTTGAAATTTCAGTTTTTATTTTAACAACTTCATCAAATATAATTTGAACTAATGCTGGATTAAGATTTCGAAGTCTAGCAATTGCTTTCTCTACGAGAATCTCTGCTGGTACTTCATTTGATTCATGTATACTGAATTCTGGAAATTCCCAGGTATCATACATCTGTGCGTAAATAATATTACTTTGAGCGTCCCTGCAGACAATCGAGCCACCACCATTTCCAACTTCTCTATCGGCCAGGGCGCTTACACCAGTAAAACAAGCAACTAGTACTAAAAGAAATTCTATTTGTTTATATGTTTTCATTTGTTTTCTCCATTCATTATAGCTTTGTTTTCAGTTAATTCAAAGAATTGAACCGACAGACAGTAAACGCTGTCTGTTTCTGTTTTTATTCCGGACTCAGCACTGAAATTTCTACGAAAATCTTTTATTATTTTTCTGGCCTCATTTATTTGTGTTGAATCAAAAGCCATCACGGTTGTTGAGAAGTCCCCTTTTTCCACTGGCTGCATAAAAAGTGCGTTTTCTGCTTTTCTTAAAACTTGTTGATGAAATTTTTTAATATACTCAGAAGGAACTCCACTTGGACTTGCAGTAAAATCTTCGCATGCTACAATTTTGCTGTTTTCATTCTTTATCTGTTCAAGTCGAAAAAGACGTTCAAGGGCAAGTTTTGCTTCCATTTCGGTAATGCCAAGTGCTTTTGATATCCATACTGGTGTTCCTATAAATCCTTTTACTTTGGTGAGTTCTAAAATTGCAAAATGATACCAGTCAGAAATAACCCTGAATGAATCCATCTGAAGTTGAGAATAGTATGGAGTCTTACTTTTAAGAAGTCTTGCTTTTGCAATTTCTTTTTTAATTTTACTTCTGGCATGCTTACTATCAACAAGATCACAAAAAAGTTCCATATCGTTTTTTCCCAGTCCAATATGTTTGGAAATATGTTCTGCTCTTTGTCTTGAAATACCAGCTTTCCCATTAAGTACTTCGCTAAGTCTTGCAGAACTCATCCCAAGATCTCTTGCAAAGGATCTAAGAGAATATCTTGGATTACGATTACAACGACTTTCTAGCTCCTCTTTAAGAATAGTCTTGTAGTCTGTTGTTTTGTAATTCATGACTAGCTAAGTAAATCAATTGTACGAATGTGTCAATAGCTTAAGGAGCAAAGTGCTCCGCGAGATTCTGTGGTTCGTTAAAACAAGCAACATCTTGGTGTTTTTTTGGAAATTGTAAAAATCCATTAAAACAAATATACACTTGTTTTAAAATGATCCTTCAGTCGGAATCTCTCAGAAAAAATGAATAGCGTTCATTATTGCAGGCGTTTATGACCATTACTCGGTAATTGCGCACGAAACGAAACGCAGATCAGTCATCAAACAAGTGACAACGGGATGTCTTGATATTTTTAAAACCGAATGACATAATTAATTCTTGATATGAATGGAAATGTCGGCATTCGAACAGCAGCGGGACTAACAGTTCAAGAGGTGGAACTTCCCGCGTTCAATTCTCAGTCTTTTTCAAATAGGTTTATCTGCTTTTCCAACCTGCCCTCAATGCTCAGCGGAAATTCAAGACCCTTTACATATTCTCCAAAGGATCAATGTTTTGCCTATGTTCATACGTTATTTCACGCAACTCGAATGTTAGAATATTATGCCGAAGTTCTGGAAAGACTTGAGTTTCCAGAACTCGAACAGATTACATTTGAGATTGAGGTACAGAACATCCCCGCAGGTAAAACATCGGGGCAATATGATTATGAGAAAAAAAAGATCCGGCTATGGGGCAGTACTCTTTTCGATGAAACAGCAATCTACCACGAACTCGGCCACGCTCTTCACGGACACCTTCAACGAGATGTTTGTGTCCAGATTGAGACAGAGATGGAAGTACAGCGTTTCACTCCAAGTGGGGTTGAGTTTAATGCAACAAAGGAAGCAATTGCGGATCTTTTTGCTGCTTTTTTCATCCAATCGCCAGTTATTGAGTTAGAACAACCAGAACCCCGTGATTTGAGCAAAGTTGTAAAGAAGTCACAAGTAAGGTCGATAAGAAGCGACTTTGAGCAAGCACTTTCAGACCAAGAATTCCGAAAGACATGGCCTGCAAATGTGGATTTTATTCAGAAAGCTTTATCTGGCCAGCATCCTGTATCTTCTATTTTAGACTGCCCGGACCCTTACCATGCCTCTCGTGCATTGAGTGGTCCGATCTTTCGAGCAGCCTTACATTTTGGATTCAAAGACATTTTGAAAATATTTCTCCAGGCGATCAAACAACCTCAGCGGTCGCTCGTTGACTACGCCGCTGAGATACTTAAAGTGTGCATTTATGAAGATGCAAAAAAGCTGCAGAAATATCTTGAGACTGAGTTCCACAATACTGATCTGCTGTAATTGTGGACGGCACCCGTTTAACTAATGTTTTAATAACACACCCCACTCGATAATTGCACGTGATAGTATCGGTAGCAGAAAATTCATAAAAGCTGTGGTTTATAAAGACATTTTCTATGATAAAAATGCGGCCGTGTAACTATTTCGTAATTAATTAAAACTTTTTTAATAAATCAAATTTGTAACAGCATGAAATAATATGACTAATTGAAAAAACAGGAAACTTGTAAAAATTACATCGTCAAAAACACCTAAAAAACGGCCTCAAAATAACATAAAATGTAAGAAAATCATGCACATGAATTTTGGCATACAGCTTGCAATATAATAAGTAAGGGGACTAGTTTAAATTCAAATCACAAATCGGTTCACAAAAAAGAAGAATTCAAAAATATATCAAGTGGTTAGAAGTTTTCAGAACTGAAAACCATTTTTCAGTATTCTTCTTTCTGACCTAAAAATTGTCATATTTTGAGTTATTTTTATCTTTTTTAAAATAATTTCACTCGAT
>CAZQUK010000271.1:0-587 GCA_964596435.1 uncultured Oligoflexia bacterium | reverse complement strand
CTGCTTGGCAATAAACGCCACGCTCATTGCAGCTAAACACATGATGAGGGCAAGAAAGGGATCTTTTGCTTTTACTGTGATGGATACACAAAACCAAATTGAAAGGAGAACCATGCAAATAAATAGAACCGTAAAACCCGGCAGGCATACTGCCAATACAAGAAAGGATGGGCATGAATAAAGACACATCAAAAATTGGTGTTGTTACCGAAAGAGATCGAAACCTATTTGATTACTTATTTGAAAATAAGGTTGCAACTGTCGAGGACATCAGACACGACATTTTTAATAATGCAAGTAAGGCTTTAGTGTACAAACGTCTAGGGAAACTTGAAAGATCCGAACTTATTCAAAGATCTGCATATTCACTTGAGGATAAACTTTTTCATGTTTATAGCGTTACTGAAAAATCTTACGAGCGGTTTATTGTTATCATCAAAGAAGACATAAGAAGACGACAACTTAAAAGTGATACAATTGAACATGATTTGGCGCTAGTGGATATCAAAAGACGCCTCAAAAAGCTGGTTAGAATTAAAAATTATTTTAGTGAAAACCAGCTTCAGTCAAATAAGATTTATTATAAC
>CAZQUK010000270.1:0-4996 GCA_964596435.1 uncultured Oligoflexia bacterium | reverse complement strand
TTATAAGTTTTTTTGTAAGCACGTATAAGAAACTTATACGGAAGATAAAAGAAAATTTTAAAATTTACTCTTGACTTAAAATTGGTTGACGATTGGCTTTTACTTCATCAACTCGAAACCTAAAAGCATTGTTTGGGGCGCTCTTTAGAATTTCTGGAGAATTTTCTGCCTCAAGCGCAATGTTTTTCATTAAAGCAATAAACTCATCAAGCTCTTCTTTAGTTTCTGTTTCCGTGGGTTCAATCATTAAGGCCCCATGTACAACCAGGGGAAAGTAAATTGTTGGTGGGTGAACACCAAAATCAATTAGGCGCTTGGCAATGTCCATTGTCTTTATGTTTGTTGGTGTTTGCTTAAGGTCATTAAACACAACCTCGTGCATACAAGTGTTTCCATATGGTAAATTATAATATGGAGCCAGAGCGTTTAAGATATAATTAGCATTAAGAATCGCGGTTTCAGAAACTGCACGCAAGTTTTCGTGACCAAGCGATTCAATATAAACAACCGCTTTTATGAGCACAGCAAAATTTCCAAAATTTGCTCTTATCCTGCCAATGCTTTTTGGACGATCAAAGTTCCAGAAAAAAAGATTATCACTATTTTTTTCAAGTACGGGAAGGGGTAAAAACTCAAAAAGCTTTTTTGTGCAAGTAATTGGTCCGGCACCGGGTCCGCCACCACCGTGTGGTGTTGAAAATGTTTTGTGTAAATTAATGTGCATTACATCAACGCCGATATCTGCGGGGCGACAATGACCAATAAGCGCATTAAGGTTGGCGCCATCCATATAAACAAACCCGCCCCAGGCGTGAACAACGTCAGCAATTTTTTTTATATTTTTTTCAAAAAGTCCAAGCGTGTTGGGGTTGGTTAACATAATGCCGGCGGTTTCATTGTCCATCAAAGATTCAACCGTGGAAACGTCAACTACTCCTTCATTATTTACAGGAACCCTAATTGTTTGATAGCAGGACAGCGCGGCAGACGCCGGGTTCGTACCGTGTGCAGAATCGGGAATAAGAAATTTTTTTCGTGGATTACCAGCATTTTTAAGCGCAGCCCTAATTACTCGCAGCCCGGTCCACTCACCGTGAGAACCGGCCGAAGGAAATAAAGATGCGTGGTCGTGACCCGTTATGGCACAAAGATATGTTTGTAGGCGATTATAAATTTCAAGAATACCCTGAGAAAGCGCCAGAGGAACGCTAGGGTGAATATTTTTTAAGCCGCGAAGCCCCGCAATTTCTTCGTTAATTTTAGGGTTATATTTCATGGTGCAGGATCCGAGCGGATATATTCCAAAATCAACAGAAGTATTAAAAGTAGAAAGTCTTGTAAAATGTCGGTTAACATCTATTTCGCTTAACACCGGAAATGGGGGCGCATCTTTTCTAAGAAGATGATTGATTAAATTCTGGTCACTTTTGGAAACATCAAGAGGCGGTAAGGACGAAGCTTCCTTGCCTGCCGCATGCCGGTTAAATATATGACTTTCATCTCTCCACATACTTAATTTTTGCTCCAAATATTAATATAATCATCAAGATCTTTTTTTGTCATAAGCTCCGAAACACAAACAAGAAACCGATAGCCACCCGGTTCGCTGTTATTATGCAAAAGTGGGACTCCTGGTATAATTCCGTTCTGCGCTGAGCGCGCAAGAAATTCTTCCTTATTTTTAACCTGTATAACAAATTCATTAAAAAATTCGCCACTATATGGCAAAGAAACACCAGAAAGCTTTGAAAAAGCTTTGGCTAAATAATGGGCCTTATGAAAACACTGCTCTGCGGTTTCTCTCAGTCCAAGCCCCCCCTTTGTGGCAAGGTGTATGACGGTCCGAAGTGCGCACCAGCCTTGATTTGTACAGATATTTGAAGTCGCCTTTTCGCGGCGAATGTGCTGCTCCCTCGTGGCAAGCGTGAGGCAGTAAGATTCGCGACCGGCAGTGTCGGTGGTTTTTCCAACAAGTCGTCCCGGAATGTTTCTCACATAATCATTTTTTGCTGAAAAAAGGCCGACGGTTAAGCCGCCATAATATGGTGGACAACCAAGGGGTTGTCCCTCTGCGGTTACAATGTCGGCGCCAAATTGTCCGGGTGGGGTAAGCATTCCAAACGAAGTTGGGTCGCCAGTGTGAACCAACAGAAGTGGCGCATTTTTATCTGACCCAAGTTCATCTCTAAAAATACGAAGGTTCTCAATAATACCACAAGCGTTTGGCGTCTGAATTGTAAACCCAATAATTTTATCTTTGTGTTTTTTTAACAATTCCTGAAAATTTTTGAAAGAAGTGGCGCCGGTTTTTTTGTCAGAAGGAACCGAAATAAATTCCAAATTTAATTCACTTAAGACGGTTTTTGCTGTTTCTATAACCTCAGAAAATATACCCTCACTAATTAAAAAAATATTTTGCTTTTGCTTTATGCGCTTTGCCATTAGTAGGGCTTCTGCAAATGCAGTGCTGCCGTCATACATACTGGCATTGGTGACTTCCATGCCTAAAAGTCTACTTACATAGGTTTGAAATTCAAAAATTGCGATTAAGGTGCCCTGGCTTATTTCCGGTTGGTAAGGTGTGTATGTAGTTAAAAACTCGGATCTGTTACTAATGTTGTCTACAATGGCCGGAATATCGTGAGAATATATTCCACCACCGCAAAAAACGCGGTTTAGTGGAAGACAAAAAAGGTTTGAGAGATTGTCATAATCTTTTCTTATCTCAAGCTCGCTTTTTGCGTTCGGTATATTATTAAATTTGCCGGTAAAGCGCAGGTCTTTTGGAATTTGTGAAAGCAAATCCTCTATGGCGCCCAATCCCATGTTTTTAAGCATTTCTTGTGCTATGGGGCCAGTGTTTGGGATATATTTCATACCTGTTTCCGGTGGATTATTTTAGATTTTCCACATACTGTTTGTATACTTTTGCATCCATTAAATCTTTTGAAAAAGCTTTGTCCGTGGTTTTAATTTTTACAAGCCACCCGTTGTTATAGGGGTCGGTGTTTATTTGTCCTGGTTCGTCAATAAGCTCCAGGTGTGTTTCGATAACCTCTCCGGCGGCGGGTGAATAAATATCTGAAACGGCCTTAATGCTTTCAACAACACCAAGCACGTCCTTAGCAGCAAGCGATTGTCCAACTTCGGGAAGCTCCAGATAAACAATATCGCCAAGAGCCCCTTGGGCATGATCCGAAAGGCCGACCGTTATAACATCACCCTCAATTAACACCCACTCATGATCTTTTGAATATTTTAGATTTTCTGGAAAATTCATAATTAATTTCTCCTTAGTTTATACGGAACTTTGTAAAAAGGTGTTTGTATCACTTCTGCTGGGATTTGTTGATTTCTAATTTTAATAAAAAACCTGCTTCCAACTTTTGAAAACGTATGTGGAACATAAGCAATCCCGATGGGGGCATCAAGAGATGGTGAAAAAGTGCCACTTGTTACTTGGCCAATTATTTTTGAGTCGCCCTCTTTTTCTATGATTTCATAGCCGGATCTTGGTACCCCGCGTGTAAGTGTTTTAAAACCAACCAAGCGGCGATTACAGCCAGCTTCTTTTATTGCTGCAAGTGCAGATTTTCCAATGAAGTCATTTTTGTTTATTTGAACGACCCAGCCCAGTCCCGCTTCATATGGGTTTGTGGATTCGCTCAGTTCGTGACCATAAAGAGGAAATTTCATTTCTAGTCGTAAAGTATCTCTTGCACCAAGCCCCACGGGTTTAAGTCCTACGCCTGAGCCGATTTTAATTAGTGCGTTCCAAACTTTCACCCCGTCGCCCCACGGTACGTAAAGCTCAAAACCATCCTCCCCCGTGTAACCAGTTCTTGCAATAACGGAGGAGATATTTCCTAAAAGAGATCCCTCTTTAAAGCTATAATAAGAAATGTCGGA
Organism: uncultured Oligoflexia bacterium; assembly: GCA_964596435.1. Lineage (GTDB taxonomy): Bacteria > Bdellovibrionota > UBA1018 > UBA1018 > CAZQUK01 > CAZQUK01. Next base: position 1,087 of record CAZQUK010000270.1, on the reverse strand, counting down.
TAAATTTACCAAGGCTATTTCTTGAAGAATTTTTTCAGCAAGTCGTCCCTGTATTGCAATTTGAGAAAATTCTAGCGTTCGGTTTTGAATGGTTATTTTTTCCCATGTTGTTTTTTTTGTTTCGAAAATATTTATTATATGATTGAAATCTTTTTTTTCGTTGGCGGCATTTACAACCAATAAAAATTTTATGTCTGAAAATTTGTAAACAATTAAATCATCTACAATACCGCCATCTTCTTTGCATAGAGCCGTATAAATTGCTTTACCGCTTTGGGCTTTGGTGGTGTCGCTTGTGATTATGTAATTAACAAAATTTTCGGCGCCCACACCTTCGATAAAAAATTCACCCATGTGGCTAACATCAAACAACCCAGCGGCAGATCTGCACGCCAGATGTTCTTCTTTTAGAGTTGAATATTGTATGGGAAGCTGCCAGCCACAAAAATCTACAACCTTTCCACCAAGTTTAATGTGCTCATCGTAAAGTGCTGTTTTGAGAGAATCGGACATTTATGTTTTGTTACACCAAAGGGAAATCTAGTGTCCAGCACACTTTTTTGAAGGGTTACATAATTCACGGCGGATCAAACTCGGTCATTAACGCGCCTGGGCTTGGATAAAATTAACCGTCAGAAATTGCCTATACACAATTGCCGAGAGGAAAAAAAATCCTAGGATAAGGTGTGCCTTTGTTTAAAAGTAAACAACAATCCAATAAGACTAGACAAAACAAAAATTCAGTTTGTCTTTTATATACAAGTAGATATGTCGCACAATTATTAAAAAGATCGAAAGATAATATTTGTTGTGTGGAGATCCTTTTCGGCACGCCGCTTGCTTATCTTTAGTTTTGGGGGAATGTTTTTGAGGCAAATAATTGCCTCTAAAAGGGGGTAGTGATCTTTGAGTAGTGGAATTTGGACAGCTGCAGCGGGGGCTGCAGCAAAATCGCAAATCATTGATACGGTCGCTAATAATTTGGCGAATGTTGATACGCCGGGCTACAAAAAAGATTTGCCTACATTTAAAGAATATTTGGCAAGCTTAGAGCGTCCGCAAGACGCAGTCGACGTCCCAAGGGGGC
>CAZQUK010000269.1:0-5017 GCA_964596435.1 uncultured Oligoflexia bacterium | reverse complement strand
TAAGAGTTATTAAACAAAATGGAAATTCATTTTATAACAGCATAGGTTCGGGTGTAATTGTGGGTCCAACTGGATATATTCTTACAAACGAACACGTGGTTGGAAACTCACAAAATGTTGAAGTTACCCTTTGGCGGGCAACTGACAAAAAATACATTGGACGTGTTATTAGTTTTAGCAAAAAACTGGATCTTGCTCTTGTGCGTATAATCCCAAAAAATAATGAGCGGTTTGTAAGTGTAAAAATTTCAAATCTTAAAAAGCCAAGAACAGGTGATCGAGTGATTGCTGTTGGAAACCCCTATGGCCTTTCACACTCTGCTTCTATTGGTATTATTGGAAACAACGATCGCAGTTTAGTAATTGGTGATTTTATTTATGAACACATGCTTCAAACTGACGCGACAATTAATCAGGGCAATAGTGGAGGACCACTTATTAATTTGAATGGTGAAATTATTGGGATCAACACAGCAATTCTTGCAACAAATAATATATTTTCGGGTCAGGGTTTTGCCCTTCCGATAAAAGTTGCTTTAGATTTTATGCGACTTAAGGGTGTTTAATTAATGGCAATATTTGGAAAATTAAAAATAGATCGCAATTTCGTTAAGAATTATTCCAAATGGATAATGCTCACGCAAGCAATTGCAACAGCAATATTTATATCTGTTTTAATTCATGTAATGAAACAAAAAAACAATACTCCCCCTGCGCCACCACCGAATATTACAATTATTGGCGAAGGCGAAATTGCAAACACACCAAACGTGATTGGTGAGGGTGAATTAAATGCCAATCAGCCCACCGAACTTAGGGGTGTGGCAATGCAGGTACCAACATCAAGCAATACGCTTCAAAGTTTAAATTCAATTGTTTCAGAAATAAGGCCCGCCGTTATTAAGGTAATGGTCCGCCCCGGAAATAATATTAATACAAGCACCAACGGACAAGCACCCAGTGGGTCCGGCGCCATTTCGCTTGGTGACCCATATCAAGTGGGTCAAAACACTGCTGTTGGTTCCGGAGTCTTAATAGATTCACAAGGGCATTTTCTTACAACAAAACATATAGTGGGACGCAATAAAGATCTTGATGTCGTTTTGTATCGCAACGGGAAAAATCATTTTACTGCACGCGTAATTTCACAAGATCCCAATTCAATACTTGTTCTTGGAAAAATTAGGTCCAACGAAACCTTTCCGTTTGCAAAACTAGGGGACTCAAACCTGTTAAGAACCGGCGACATTGTACTTGCTGTTGGTAATCCATTTTCACTCTCTGGAACAGTCACATCGGGAATTATTAGCGGCAAAAAAGACATGGTTATAGAAGGGAAAAACATAGCAAACGTCATTCAAACGGATGCCACAATTAATGACGGCAATGCCGGGGGTCCAATTGTGAATACAGATGCTGAAGTTATTGGAATAACGTTTGCGTCCTATTCTATTAATGGAGCATTTACAGGTATTGGATTTGCAGTTCCAATAAATATGGCAAAAGATAATTGGAGAAAATTATGAGCACTGAAAAAACATTATCATTATCTCAAAAAAACAAATTAGGAATATATGTTGGCATTGTTATACTTACCTCTATTTTAGCAACGGCTGCTTTTATAGCATTCAATGGTTTTGATACATGGAAAACAAACATGAACTCTGCGGCTGTTTATTTAAACGCTGCAAATACCACATCCACTTATATACATAATGGCGGCGGCGGTGGTGGAGGCGGCGACACCGGAACACAACAGATGATACACCATGGAGCACTACTTCCTACACCTGTTGCAGCAGGAACGGCAACAACCACCGGGCAGGGCGGGCAGTACATGTGTCCAACATGTGGCGCTACGGGACTTCCAAATTATTCAATAAACGGGGCCCCGGTTTGTCATATTTGCGGTAGGGATATGACAGTAAAGCGATTTTAAAAGGTTTAAGATGAAAACAAACACAGGCGAAAACATTAATATTTGGCTTTTTTTGGCAATAGTAGCGCTTGTTGTTACACTTGCAATTTTTGCCGTGTTTTCATCCAGTAAAAACAAGTTTGATGCTGACACACTTAGGGCACAGGTAAGGCATGTTGCTTTTACAACTGACACCAATAAGCCGACATTAAACGAAAGGTCTCAAAGCAGTGTTGTTTGTCCCAAAGATCATACGCACAGTTTACCTGTATGTGCAACATGTAGAAGGATAATGGTGCCACTTAATAATGGTTTTTTTGTGTGTCCCCAATGTGGAAGTATTGGTCTTCCAATTTGTCCTAAATGTGGCGGACTAATGCATGCACCAGTTGATCCATTACTAACTAATTCGAACATCGGGGGTTTAAGTGTACCATAGGGTTTGGAGGTAAAAAGTGTTAAAAAAAGCATTGTATATTATTTTAATATTTTCCATAATTTTGTTTTTTGTACAAAACACTTCACATGTTGCTGTAACCTTTCTTTCTGGGAAAACGCATCTTCGTGCTGTTTTCCTTATGCTTATTTGTTTTTCAGCCGGGTATATTTGTGGGTTTTATTTTTTCTTAAAGAAAGAAGAAATACTTAGACGTGAAATTCGCCGTTTAAGGTCAATTATACAGAATGATCGCAAAGCGGAATTTGAGGAGGAATAAGGAATTGGAAAGCGAAGATCTTGAAAAACAAGATTTTGATTTTTTCGCCACACTGAGCGATAGAATCGCAGAAAAGATTAAAGAGGTTTACGATTCTGTCTCAAAAGAAGAGATTGTAACTGATAATATGACCCTAAGAATAAAACATCCGGATTGGTCCGACAAAAAATGTGCCGGTAATATTGTCAGAACTTATGTTAAAAAATGCACAGGTGCCGGCATTACAGCAGCCTCTTCTTCAGCTATCCCATTTGTTGGTGTACCGCTTTCTTACGAAAGCATACTCCCTGAGGAACTTTTTATTTTAAAGAATTTATTTATAATGATGTTAAGAATTAGCGACATCTATGGCACGCCACCTGATGTTATAAAATATACTTCCTTGCTTTCACTTATCGGTTTTGACTCATGCGAAAAAGAGCAAAACTCAACATCTAATAGCGAAACTAATACATTTGACGATGTTGTAAAACGCGAAGTTCGTAAGGTCCCAACCAAGATGGTCACAAAGGTTGGTGACCGTTTAGCAACAAAGACCGTTACATCTAGGCTAACACCGCAGTTATTAGAAAGAAACGCTGCCAGAAAAACCTTTAGTTTCAGATTATTTTTTCGGGGTGCGCTAAAAAGAGTGCCCGTTATTGGTATTGCGGTTGGTGGTAGTATGAACTTTTTTCTGGCCAGAACTGTTGGAAAACGCACAATCAGACATTTTGAAGGGATATGTTAATGAACCATAAATATGCACAATGCGATAGCTGTGCAAACAGGTCCGGTTGGATAAGCATGCTGACAAGCTCTGTTCTTGCAGTAACGAAGCTATATATCGGTTATGTAGGTGGATCTAAGGGGTGTATTGCCGATGCAATTCATTCTTCAGCTTGTATCGTATCGTCAATAACAATTTTTCTTGCAAGAAACTTTGTTAAAAGAAACGCTAATGAAAAATATTCCTATGGTTATGGAAAAATTGAATTTGTTGCCGCAGCAGTTGTAAGTTTTATCATTCTTGTTATTGTTACAATTTTTGTTGTTACATCCATTAAAGCTCTTTTTGCGGAGCACCATACTGTACCGCATCTGGCAACGGCAGTTATTGCAATTGTGTCGATTGTTGCAAACGAACTTTTATTCAGATTTTTACGTTGTGTTGGCACTGAGTTTTCAAGTCCTACAATAATGGCAAATGCATGGGCAAATCGTTCTGATTGTTTTTCGTCTTTGGCAGTGCTTATAGGTATTGTTGGCACTTGGCTTGGCATAAAGCATCTTGACCCGCTAATGGCGCTTGCGGTAACCTTAATCATTTATAAGGTTGTTGGGTCAAATTTACTGCACGCCATAAAGGGATTAATGGATCACTCTGTGGGGAACAAGCTTGAATCCGATATTAAAATTTTACTAAAAGAAATTTCAGAAGTGAGAGACGTTACAAACATTAAAACCCGGTCCCTGGGACACCGCACAAAGGTTGATATAACAGTGAATGTTGACGCAAAACTTACAGTTTCAGATACAGAAATACTTGAAAAACGTATTTGTGACCTCATTCATAGAAAAGAAGAATCTGTTGGTGACATTGTTATTAATTTTGAAAGTGTATTGGGAGGTGCTTCGTAATGAAAGAATGCACAATGTGCGAATATAATGGCTATAGTCCACAGCTATGTAAAATGCATTTAAGACATCTCAATGTTGCGCACAAACAAGAGCTTAGTAAAAAGCGTCAGCTTGCATTGTTTGACAAGAAAAAAATGATTGAAATTATTAAACGTGAAGAGAAAAAAAAGAAAGTTAAGGATTTGAGCCTCAATACCGCAGTTGGTACAGCTATTGGTACTGGCGGTGGCTTTATGAGTCTTTCAACTCTTGCCCACCTTGGCGGTGCGGTTGCTGCCCATGCTATTGCAGGTCCAGTTATTATTGGTGCAGCGGTTATAGGTGGAAGTATCGGTATTGTAAAAAGTCTAAAAATTAAAAAGAAACAAAACGCAAATCAAAAACCTACGATATGGACAGTTTACGGATTTAAAAATGTTTCTGATAACAAAAAAGGGAGAAAAAAATGGTTGAGGAAATTACAAAGCAAGACAGTTTAGATAACGATATTGATTTAGAAAAAGGTGTCAACACTGAGGATGCTATTTTAATGGGTGCCAAAACAATGGCCGGAATTGGCGTCGGCTTTGTGGTTGTTGTTTTGGGTGCCACCGGGATCGGTGCTATTTTAGAAACAGCAATAATACCAACGGCACTTGCAAAAGTAGCTGGAGCCATTGCTGGTGGTGGTGTTGGTTTGTCAAAAGGTATTCATGACCACCGCAAATACAAAGCCAAAAGAGCGCCAAGGGTTTTAAATAACTAAATATTTAATAAAATATAT
>CAZQUK010000268.1:3626-5020 GCA_964596435.1 uncultured Oligoflexia bacterium | reverse complement strand
TCGTCTACAATAATTAGCTCAATATCCCTTCCCGTTTGATTGAGGCAGCTTTGGATTGCGGCTTCTATGTACATCTCACCATTATAAGTTGGCAATATTATAGATATTTTAGGTACGCGCCCAGTCATCACTTGGAGATTCTCCCCTTAGCGGTTTTTTTTAAGTTCAAAAAAGTATCAAACACTAACATTATGATTCGTATACATTTTTATCATAATATTTTTATAAGTACTATTTAATAGCCTGTAATGCCGTGATAAACTACCGCTAATATTATGGCCACAAAAAAAAAGAAAACTTCAAAGGCAGTTCCTCGGACTAAACTTAAAAACAAAGCTAAACCCAAACCTAAAACCAAAACCAAAGCAAAGCTCGGAGCAAAACATGGAGTAAAACATAAAGCAAAACATAGAGCAAAAGCTAAGGCAAAGACGCATGCTAATGTTAAGCACAAATCTAAAACTAAGAAGGTATCTAAAACATTGAAACATCCAGATATAAAATTTGAAAAATCCGCACTTAAAAAGGGCTCATGTAATCATATGGTGCCACTAACGCTTGATGAGTTGGGTTTAGAAAACTCATCTTATGAGGCATCACTTTTTGAGGGAAAAATATATAAATTTTGGGAAACTAACGCCTGTTTTGATGCGTCAGACACAAACAAACCGGATCAAAAATCCTTTTGTATGGTTATTCCACCACCGAACATTACTGGTGTTTTGCACATGGGGCATGCTTTAACTTTAACAATTCAGGATATTCTTATTAGATGGCACAGAATGAAGGGTGATAACACGCTTTGGCTTCCTGGAACTGATCACGCAGGGATTTCCACACAAATACAAGTTGAGCGGGCAATTGCAAAAGAGGGTAAAAATAAAGAAGGAAAACCTTTATCAAGATATGATTTGGGTCGTGAAAAATTTATTGCTAGGGCCAATGTGTGGAAAGAAAATCATATTCAAAGAATCAATAACCAAACCAGATGTATGGGTGCCTCTCTTGATTGGAGCAGGGAACGTTTTACTCTTGATGAGGGGTTATCAAAATCGGTTAAAGAGGTTTTTGTAAGACTTTATGAAGAAGGTTTAATTTATCGAGGTGAAAAATTAATTAATTGGTGCCCAAGGTGCAATACGGCGCTTTCTGATCTTGAGGTTAGGCCCATTCCACAAAAAGGATCTTTATGGCACATTAAGTATCCTGTTATTTTGGAGGATGGAACTTCTGTTTGTGATGAAGCGGGAAAACAAAAGCATCTGATTATTGCAACCACAAGACCTGAAACCATGCTTGGAGATACAGCTATTGCTATCCACCCTGAGGATGAAAGATATCAGGATTTAGGTGGAAAATATGCAACTTTGCCACTTCTTGGCAGACGTATCCCC
>CAZQUK010000268.1:0-3616 GCA_964596435.1 uncultured Oligoflexia bacterium | reverse complement strand
TATGTGGATAAAAGTTTTGGAACAGGTGTCCTTAAAGTAACGCCTGGGCATGATTTTAACGATTTCGATTTAGGAGTAAGGCATAAGCTTAAAATTATTAACGTTATGGGCAAGGACGGCAAAATTACCCAAGAGGGCGGGCCGTATTCAGGTTTAAAATTTAATGAAGCTCGAAAAAAAGTTGTAGAAGATTTACAAAACTTGGGTTTTTTAGAAAAAGTTGAAAATTACGATATGCAGATTTCAGTGTGTGACCGCTGTGAGTGTGTCGTAGAACCGCTTATTTCCAAACAATGGTTTGTTAAAATACTTGCACTTGCACATCCGGCCCTTGAGGTTGTAAAACGCGGTAAAATTCAGTTTGTTCCCAAGCACTGGGAGAAAACTTATTTTGAGTGGATGGAAAATATTCGCGACTGGTGTATTTCAAGGCAACTATGGTGGGGGCACCAGATTCCTGCCTGGTATTGTGAAAAATGTAAAAAAATAACAGTAGCAAGGGATGAACCACAAAAATGTTCACACTGTGGCGCTCTAAAATCATCCTTAAAACAGGATGAGGATGTTTTAGATACCTGGTTTAGTTCCGGCCTATGGCCTTTTTCAACACTTGGTTGGCCGGATGAAACAGATGCACTTAAAACATTTTATCCCACATCAGTAATGGAAACGGGTTTTGATATTATATTCTTCTGGGTTGCACGAATGATAATGCTTGGACTTCATTTTATGGGAGAGGTTCCTTTTGGAAAAGTCTATATGCACGCCATGGTGAGAGACGAAAAGGGCGAAAAAATGTCCAAAATGAAGGGTAACGTAATTGACCCGCTTAAAATTATTGAAAAGAACGGTGCTGACCCTTTGCGCTTTACGTTGGCCGCAATGGCTGGACAGGGTAGGGATATTAAACTATCGCTCGACAGGGTTTCAGGTTACCAGGCCTTTTGTAATAAGATATGGAACGCCACTAAGTTTTTCCATTTTCATTTAAATCAATACGGAAAAGATAAACTTCAGGAACCGGCAGAAGGACTTGAAAGATGGATTTCAAAGAATTTTATAAATTTAGAGCCAGCCAACAGATGGATACTTTCGCGCTTGCAATCCTTAATTAAAAATGTAGATCAGGGACTCGATCAATTTTCAATTGATGAGGCTGCAAAAGCTATTTATGAATTTACCTGGCACGAGTTTTGTGACTGGTTCATTGAATTTTCCAAGCTTTCGTTAAAGGACGATGAGGATAAAAAAATCCAAACGCTCTATGTGCTTGGGTATGTACTTAATGAATTATTTATACTTTCACATCCTTTCATGCCTTTTGTAACAGAAAGACTGTGGCACACACTTCCATGGCGCTTGAAAGCAAAAAAGGTTGAAAAAGACGGGGCCCAGATTCTCACATTAATGCTTCAGCAATTTCCAGAACCAAAACAGCAATGGCTTGATATTGAAGCTGAAAAATCCATAGATGCAATAAAAACTATTATTGAAGCCTTAAGAAATTTTAGAGGTGAAAATAAAATTGCACCAAACGTTCCTTTTACTGTTTATTATAAGGCGGGATCGTCAGCTGCGGATGCGTTCGTAAAAATGCATCTAAGCGAAATTGAAACCTTGTGCAAGATTTCATCGCTTTTAGTGCACGACACAGCAGAAGTAAAAGAAGGTGAGGCTTTAATTTCAATAAAAACCCCGCCGGTTGATTTTTTTATTTCACTCAAGGGTCTTGTCGATTTTGAAAAAGAAAAAGTGCGTTTAGCTAAAGAAGCACAAAAGGCCGAATCTGATCTTCAGTTTGTAAGACAAAAACTTGGAAAACAGAGCTTTATTGAAAAAGCTCCTCCTGAACTTGTACAAAAGGAGCGGCTAAGAGAAAAGGCGCTGCTGCAAAAGATCCAAGAAGTAAATGAGGCCCTAGATCGGCTAAGCAAAATTGGGTAACCCTCAGATAGGACTTAGTACAAAACAGAACCTTGTGCGAAATAGATCCCTGGCGCTAAATTATTTAGGTGCTTATATTCTAATGCAAAAAGATATTTGACCCTGATTAATTTGGATATTTTAGGTAGTAAATGTCAGGCAGGTTTCTGCATTTTTCTTCTAGATCCAAACCGTAACCGACCAAAAACTGATCCTCAATTTTTCTACCAACATATTTTACTGGAACATCAACCACACGTTTTCCGGCTTTATCCAGGAGAGATACAATTTCAACGGAGGCAACGCCTGCGGATTTTACACGGTCATAAAAAAACCTTAAAGTTCTTCCACTATCGATAATCTCTTCGATAATCAGTACGTGCTTACCGCGAATATCAACGCTAATGTCTTTAAGTATTGTCACGGTTCCTGATGATGTTAAACTTTTTCCGTAACTAGAGAGGCGAACAAAATCAACGCGCGTATCAATTTTAAGGTGACGAATTAAATCTGCAGCAAATACTATGGCACCTTTCAGGACGCATATTAAGAGAACAGTTTTATCTTTGTAGTCTTCATTAATTCGATTCGCAAGATGCTGTGTGGCGGCATCAATTTCGTGTCGGTTTAGATATTTTGTAAAATTTTTTCCATCAAGCATTTCGTTCATATAAAAAAACCCCGGTCCCTCATTCATATTTTATACCAAAAAAGGCGTTTTTCGAAGAGTTCATAAAGCCCAATATTCTTTTTAGCCCATTTGAGACGAAAAAAGAAGCTGTTCTTATTTTTTGATTTAATATCTAATATAATTGGAATAATGCTAAAAAGTGGAGATTTATAACGTTATGCATAAAGAAGAAAAGACTAGATCATTTATTACAATACTGCTTGGTGTGCTGTTGGTGGTTGTACTGCTTGGGACTATATGGTTTTTTGGAATTCAAAAACTGAATCAGGGAGGGGAAAATACACAGCAGGATGATGGGAGCCTGTTGTCGCGAATATTTAGCCCTAAAGGTGTAAATTTATATCAAAAAGTTACTGGTGAAGATGCTGAAGAGGATCAAAAGGGTTGGGATGCACTTTTTGAAACAACGGATTATGTTTTTGGGAAAGAGCCATCTGAATTTCTAAAAAAACATGTTTCAGTTTTAAAAAAAGGCGGCCGTGTTTTGGATCTGGCAATGTCGGAAGGAAGAAATGCTGTTTTTCTCGCAAAATACGGGTTTAAGGTTGAAGGCGTTGACTTTTCTGAAGTGGCCCTGAGGAAGGCAAAATTGCTGGCAAGAGAACGTAATGTGTCTATTAAAACAATTAAAGCAGATCTGAATTTATATAAAATTGAACCCGCAGCTTATGATGTTATTTTATCTATTCACTATTTACAAAGATCACTTATTCCTCAGATGAAAAAGGGACTAAAACCAGGAGGCATTGTGGTGTTTGAAAACTACACCATGGAGCAATTAAATAATGACGATGGAAGATCTTTAAGGCGCGATTATCTGCTCGAAAAAGGGGAGCTTAAAAGTTTATTTAGTGATTTAGATATTATGGTTTATAGCGAAACCAACAACGGTAAAGAGGCTCTCGCACAGATTATAGCAAGACGTTCCAAGTAAAGACCCTAATAATAGTAACTTCTCAAAAACTTACGGCAAGTTGATAAAATAGCTTTTTAAACCCCCGC
>CAZQUK010000267.1:0-5037 GCA_964596435.1 uncultured Oligoflexia bacterium | reverse complement strand
TATCCCTTTTGGAGCCTCACTAAAAGAAATGATTTTCAGCACCAAGCAACAAGCTGAAGTTTTAGAAAGACTAAAGGCACTAGGAATAAAGGAAGAAAAGGTTAAATTTAAATAATTTTTATTATGTTTTTTAAGAATTTTCAAAAAATTAACACTATAAAGTTTTCAATTTTTATTTTATTACTTTCTTTGAATTTAGACCAAGCACACACATTCGCGGTTGAAAAAAAGAGTTTTTGTTTAAAGAATTGGGTGCAAAAAAACAGAATTTCATCCGGTGAGGTCGCAACCGCACCAAAACTTAAGTTAAAAAAACGTCGCTATAAAACCACAAAAATGCTTGATCAATACAGGGGGGAGGACAAGGGTGAAAGCTATATAATGGGCCGCGGAGTAAAAATAAAATATTTCACACCCGAGGAGCAAAAAGCATTTAAAGTAACATTCAATGAATCAGGCTTATTTGTTAAAGACGGCAAAAAAATAGATACAGGCATGTCTCAAACCATGTTTGTTATGAAAAGTGACGGCAGTATTTACACCTCCCCACCAATTAAGAAAAAGCCTGGAGCAATGAACCATTCCTCTTTGGCTGAAGGGAAACCCATTGCTTGTGCAGGCAATATTAAAATTCAAAATGGAAAATTAATTTATATTGATAACGATAGCGGACACTACGCACCAAAACCCGAATTTTTAGTGCAAGTTCTTGAAGAATTAAAAAGGCAAGGTGTGAGCTTATCAAGAGTAAGTGGGTTTATAAATACTTCAGGCATTCCAAGGTCAAATAGAACCAAATATATGAGAAAGATTTTAGAGCGCATTCGCAATCTTGGTGCGGATCCAAGAAAATTTTCTTGGTAATAAAGTAATTACCAAAGCCAGGCGGCACCACGCACACCGCTTGAATCTCCAAAGCGGGCCTTAACTAATTTTGTTCTTAACAAATCAGATAAAAGAGGTGGTACGGTTTCATAAAGTCTATCTATGTTTGAAACCCCACCGCCTAAAACAATAACCTCAGGGTCAAGAATATTAATCACCGTTGCAAGAGCGCGCGCCAAGCGGTCCTCATAAGTCTGCAAACACTTTATGGCCGCATCATCATTATTTTTTTCTAATTGTGAAATTTCTATGGCAGATTTTTTTTGGCCAGTTTGATTAAAAAAATCACGCTCAAGTCCCGGACCCGACAAAAAACTTTCTATACAGCCATATTTTTTGCAGTAGCACAAAGGTCCCGGGCGCTCCATGTCTTCGGGCCAAGGTAGCGGGTTATGCCCCCACTCTCCACAAATTGAATTAAAACCGGTTAAAACTTTTGCATCAACAACAATACCACCACCGACACCGGTTCCTAAAATAACACCAAAAACCACCCTTGCCTCACGCGCGGCTCCATCTGTAGCTTCAGAAAGTGCAAAACAATTTGCGTCATTTGACATTCTAATTGGCCTTGCTAAAAGTTTTTCAAGATCCCGGTTCAGTGGTTTTCCAATTAAGCAGGTGGAATTCGAATTTTTTATTAAACCGGTTGCAAGCGATAATGCCCCGGGGGTGGCTATTCCAATTGTTGAATCACTAATACCTGCCGCCATCTCTAATTTTTTGACCAAGTCGTAAATTGTATTTAAGGTGGCCGCATAGTCGCCTTTTGGAGTTGCAACCCTAAGACGCCCACACTCTCTACCCACCGCGTCTAAAAGTATTCCCTCAATTTTCGATCCACCAAGATCAATTCCTATTCTCATGCAAAGTGCATATCACTCAAGTGGATGGAATCAAAATTTTTTCAACCAGTGTGCGGTGCATATATTTCGATTCATCTTTTCTTTCTAATTATAAACATATAAAAAATAGTCTCACAATCAAACCGATCCGAGCAGTGAGGGACTCTAGATGGCAAGACTTTTTGAATACCAAGGCAAGGAACTTCTTAAAAAAAACGGTATTAATATCCCCAAAGGTTTTATTGCAAAAACCCCAAAAGAAGCAGAAAAAGCTGCAAAGCAAATCGGTGGTGATGTCGTAATCAAGGCGCAAAGTTGGACCACAAGCCGGGCCGCATCAGGCGGAATTGTATTTGCAAAAAACGCAAAACAGGCGGCCGAAAAAGCGCGTGGAATTTTAGGAAAAAAAATGGGTAATTTTTCTGTTGAAAAAGTACTTGTTGAAGAAAAATTAAAAATTAAAGAGGAGTTTTATGGCGGTATAATTATTCATGATAAAGTTCCGGGTCCAGTATTAATTTTTAACCGTCATGGTGGCTCAGGTGTTGAGGAAAAAGCCGAAGCTCTAAGTCTTGATATTGATATTATCCAGGGCCTGCATCCTTATCAGGCAACTAATGTTCTAAAAAAAGCCGGATTAAGCGGCAAAACGCTTCTTCAGGTTTCAGATGTACTGGTTAAACTTTTTAATACTGCCAAGCAGTTTGAGGCGCGCTCAGCAGAAATTAATCCCATTGTTGTAACAGAAGAAGGAAAAGTGTACGCCGCAGATTGCAGAATGACTGTTGATGACTACTCTGTGTTCAGGCACCCTGAGCTTGGTATTGAAATTGCCAGAGAACTTTCAAATCCGCCAACATTAAGAGATAAAATTGCACATGATGTTGAGTTTCATGACTACCGCGGAACATTCTATTTTATACAAATGGAGCACGACTACAAAAAAAATGCGCGCTACGTGGGCTTTCACGGAGCGGGTGGCGGCGGCTCAATGATGTCCATGGATGCTTTAATAAAAAATGGTTTTAAGGTTGCAAATTTTTGTGACACAAGTGGTAACCCTCCTGCAAGCAAGGTGTACAGAGCTGCAAAAATTATTTTATCGCAAAATAATATTGATGCATATTTTGGTTCGGGCTCTGGTGTTGCCAGCCAGGAACAAATACATTCGGCCCGTGGACTTGTAAAAGCCTTCAGAGAAGCAAACTTAAACATACCAGCTGTTATTCGGCTTGGCGGAAATATGGAAGATGAGGCAGTAAATATACTACAGGAATACACAAAAGATCTTCCAGCTCCTGTTGAGGGTTATAAGCGTGATGATTCTGCTTCATTTTGTGCAGAAAGACTGGATATTCTGGTCAAAAATCACAAACCCAAAAAAACAAAACCCCTTAAAAAGTTTAAGAAGCCAGCAAAACCCTACAGTTTTAGGACCGTAACAAACGGGACCGTAACATTTGATCATGCAATATGCGCAAAATGCGCGAGTAAAGTTTGTATCGAAAAATGCCATCCTGGAATACTAAAAGAGGAAAAAGGTAAACCAGTGCTTAAGATTTCAAAAGAAGACGCACTTAAAGGGAAATGTACAGAATGCCTTGCCTGTGAACTTGAATGTGAACACATCGGTATGAAATCTGCCAGAATAGATTTACCAATACTGGGTTTTGCCAAGCTAAGCGCCAAAAAAAATACCCCTACCAAGAAAGCCAAGAGGAAATAAGACATGGCAATAATTATTGATGAGCATAAAAAAGTTTTAATTCAAGGAATAACCGGACGCGAGGGCATGGCCCGCACAAAACTAATGAAAGAGTTTGGAACCAATGTTGTTGCAGGCTGCACGCCTGGAAAAGGTGGCGAAGAGGCCCTAGGTGTTCCGGTTTATGATACAGTTAATGAAGCAGTAAAAGCAAATGCACAAATAGATGTTTCAGTAATTTTTGTTCCGGCCCCACTTGTAAAAAATGCGGCCCTTGAGGCAATTGCTGCGGGTATCAAACAACTTGTAATTGTTCCCGACAGGGTTCCAATTTACGATGTGCTTGAAATTTCACATGCAGCCAAACTTGCGGGTGCCGATTTTCTTGGCCCAAATACACTTGGTGTATTAAGTCCGGGTAGGGCTGTACTAGGAATGATTGGAGGACGTGCCGAAAATGCACGTAAATGGTTCAAAGCTGGAAACGTTGGTGTTACATCAAGAAGCGGTGGTATCACTTCGTCAATTGCATATTACTTAAATAAAAAAGGCATTGGACTTTCAACAATTGTACATGTTGGTGGAGATGCTTTTGTTGGAATGCCACATCCAAGAATAATGAAGTTATTTCAAGATGACCCACAAACAAATGCAGTAGTCATGTTTGGTGAAATTGGAACATCACAAGAAGAAACCGTTGCCGATATGATTGAGCGTGGGGAATTCACCAAGCCGTTAATTGCCTACATTGGTGGTAAGGCTGCTAAAAGTGGAACAAGATTTTCACATGCTGGCGCCATCATTGAGGGAAACCGCGGTACGCACGAAGGCAAGGTTAAGCGCCTAAAAGAAGTTGGTGCCCATATTGTAGATGAATTTGATAAAATACCAGACGTTACACTTGATGTTTTAGAACATCTGGGTGCGCCAGGTGTTACAAAAAAAATTATAATCGGAGAAGCACATGCCAACAACTAATAAAATTCAAGACAACTGGAAAACAGCAATCACTAAAATTGGACCAAATAAAGTCCAGCTTAGGGGTTATAAAATCGAAGATCTGATGGGTAACATTTCTTTTGCGGATGCAATCTACCTTGCGCTTATTGGAAAATTGCCCGACCCTAAAACCACAAAACTTCTTAATGCTATACTGGTGTCATCTATTGACCATGGAGTCACACCACCTTCTGCCTTATCGGCTCTAACTTCAACATCAACTGGTGCCCCATACAATGCAGCCTTGGCTTGTGGTGTACTTTCCATTAATGAACACCATGGTGGTGCAATTGAAAATTGCATGGGCATAATAGGCGCAGCTGTTAAAATAAAAAATGATACAGGTACTGATTCAAAAACGGCCGCAGAAAAACTTGTAACCACATACAAAAACGAAAAAAGAAAATTAGCCGGTTTTGGCCACAGAATTCACAAAAAAGATCCAAGAACAATTAGAATGCTTGAGCTTGCAAAAGAAGCCGGTGTGTATGGCGAATATGCAAAAATGGCCGTAAGTATTGAAAAAGCGCTATTAACCGTTGACGGCAAAGAACTCCCCTTAAATGTTGATGGAGTTATCGGGGCACTGCTTTTAGAGATTGG
>CAZQUK010000266.1:0-5043 GCA_964596435.1 uncultured Oligoflexia bacterium | reverse complement strand
TACATATCAGCTAACTCATTGTCACGGTAACAGTTAAATTGCTGCCCACCCTTAGCCTGACCTTTTTGGCACTTATGAACTTCGACTTTTTGTTTCGCTGCCCTTTTGGGTACGATAATTTCCGTGTTCCGTTCCAATTCAGCTACCAACTCCACCGATGCCAATTTGCATTTAGATATTTGTGCTGTATGTCCGGTATCCACAAAATACCAATATTTTTTTGAAGTAACTTTTTCTGACGAAACTGACCTCGTATTGAATTTCTCACACCAAATAGTGAAATTTTGACACGCAAACAGACTAATAGCCTCTTTTTCTCCAATATGCTTTAAGCAATTAATGGACACCTGCACACGGTAATCATTTGGAAGAGTACAACTAAAGTTAAATGTATCGACTGGTGTAGTGTTATATAATTCTGCAACGCAGCTACAAGATGATTCATTAGATGACCAAACTGGTATATTTGCAAGTGGCTTATCTAGAGCAATTTTTTTAGTAATATAATTTCCTAAAGTAGGACCATATTTGAAATATGCTTGGTAACCATTGGAGGTTTTAATACCATCATTATTAGTTACAGCTTTGTCTCCTTGAGCTTTTTGTGTTTGTTGGGTTTGTCTGCAACCAATTGTCAGTGTTAATAAAACAATTGCGCTAAAAACTAAATTAGTAAAATTCATATTTTTCTTCCTATTCTTGTTTTTATTATATAGTGCATTCTAAATTTTTAAAACTCTTCCCCATTCACCCAATACCGCTCAGTGTTTGCCATAATAACCACATCACCGTCCGCATTTTGAACTTTTGTTATAGAAGACGCTGGCGCGCGACCTTCACCGCGAGCGGTTTGAAATATTTTATCTAGGTGGGGTAGGCTGGCGAGTCTCATAATGGTTGCCGAATCTGGTAGGTGGTAACGACGGTTTACACCGCCATTGCCGACGGTCACGACGATGTGTTTTGGTTTTAGCTTTGAAATAAAAAATGCGTTGTTGGCGGTTGCCGATCCGTGGTGATTGCTTTTCATTATATTTACTTTGCCGATGTGATTAGCTAGTACCGATTCGAGATCGGGCGTGCCCTTGCCACCGCCTGTTAAATCGCCACCTGTATAATATTTAAAATTTCCATATGTGATTTTCATGGCAATCGAAACAGAATTGATATCGCCATCGTTTGCGAGATTCTTTCCGGTAATTGTTTTGCCATTAACTGCAAGTACTTCAATTTTTAGCCTGTTCCCGGGCCCCTGAGAGCGAATCGGGATGCCTTTTGTTTCGACTATTCATAGGAGGAGCGATGAGAAATTATGCGGTAGATAGTCTTTTTTCGATAGTTGATACACGGCTGTCAAATGCATGTTGTGCCTCGGTTAATTTTCCAACCTGTTCGCGTGTAGCCTTGGTATCAGCTTTGACGGAAGCAAGATCGGTTTCCAGCTTATCAAACCGTTTATCTATTAAGGCAAGCTGCTTATCTACTGAGGCAAGCTGCTTATCTACTGAGACAAATCGTTTATCAACCGCAATGAAACCATTGTCCATGCGGATTTCGAGTTTCTTTAATTCCCCTAAAATAACCTCTAAAGTGATCTCACTCATAACCAGGGTGATAACGCATTGGCATCGGCTTGTCGAGACGGGTTAAAAAAACGTGATTGGACACGTCTCATTCTCCGGCTTCTGGCGAAATGTATCTGCGTTTCGTGCTTCGTTCAAAAAAATGCGTGCCGGACCTGAAACGTCTGGTTCCACTGTACGCCTGAAGGATGCACATGTCTCAGGCCGGGCCGTCAAACAGCCTTTCGTTGAATATGAAGAGGTGACCTTCCGGCTGGCGGCATGATTCTCCCTACTGCTCGAAAAAAAGCGCTATACAATATTTTTTTTATTAAAGATCATAGGCCGCATTAAAGCCGTTTCCATTCCTGATCCGTTAATATCGCGAATAGCCCCCTCTAACCAAGGCGTTATAAAAATTGCTTATTCCGTAAATACATTGACATTGTAATTACAATGGCTGTAAACTTAGTTTAAGAATGTTGATTTTCTGGGATGATCGAAAAAACGAAGTGAATTACAAGAAACACGGAATCTGGTTTGAAGAAGCACAGACTGTTGTCTTGAATCCGCTTTCTCTTGTGTCCACCAATGATCATCCTAGTGGCGAACGCATGGAATATTTAGGTTATTCCATGGAATCCAAGTTACTTTATGTGGTTACTGCAGAACGGTCTGATGATGAAATCAGAATAATCTCAGCTAGAAAAGCGACTGCTAATGAAAGGGCAAAATATGAAAAAGGAATTTAATTTTAAAGGCGCCAAGCATGTTGGAGATCGCTTCAAAGACAAGGAAATTAAAATTTCGGTTACAGCACGGCTTGATCCAAAAGTTGTGAATTGGTTGCGTTACGAATCTGAGCGCAAGGGAATTCCATATCAAACGCTTATGAATTCCATTCTCACCGAAGCTATGAATAGCGGGAACCAGGAGACAGTTATTCGGCGCATTGTACGGGAAGAGCTTGATAAAACGGGATAGACAGTTACAAATCGTGTTTAGTGTATATTGTTCTTACAGGATCTTCTTCTGCCTTCGCTTGTAGTGGCTCACACGCAGACGATTATGGATCAGAACGCACACGAGGGATATTTTTTATTGCAAATACCTGTAAAGATACAAGCGACTTGCAAGTGACGAATCTTTTTTTACAAAACCCAGTAAAATGCTTCCGTCTTTATTGTTGGGCTCAATCAGGACTTGGTTTTGCGAAAACAAATAACCGCCTGATGAATATTTAAGAATATATGGAATGTTTACGCCGGTCATTTCGCATGTTTCACCGCATCCAAAACTTGTATCCTTTGAAGCAAATAAATTGAAGCGCGCAAGAATACCAGCTCCTCCCCCATAGTCGGCAACAAAGAGCATCTTCCCGTCAGTCTGCCTTATCGAATCCACCGGCGCATATCCATGCTTTTGTTGATATTCAAATCTTCCTTTTGGAGAAAACCAGGCATAATAGTAATAATTAGTATATTCGCTTTGTATTAAAAGACTGTTGTCCGTATTGATACCAAAGCTTATTATCTGATGTTCACTAAACAATTTTCCTTCCTCACCAAATTCATTATCCAGCTTGCCGTCTTTGTTGTATCTTCTGATTTGATTCGAACTGCTGACTAAAAATTCGTTGTCTTCACCATGTATTTTTAAAGACGGCGAATAATATAGAACCGTGGGTGATATATTGATTACTCCATTTTTGCCAAAAGACCTGTCAAGCTTTCCTGAAGAATTCAAACGAAAAATAAAATTCTTTTGGGTGGATTCCTTTCTGAGAGAAAGTCGGCCCAATACTATCAGTTTATTGTCCTTTTGAATTACTGTTTGAAGTATCCCAGCTTCGCCATCGCCAAACACGAGTTTGACTGTTCCTTTTTTTCCAAAGGTTGTATCTGGCATTCCGCTTTTAAGATATCTGGCTATGACAAATTCCTTGGAATCATTGTGGTAAACATTGGTTGCAAAATAAATAAGACCATTACCATCCACTGCGGACATTCGCGTTTCATTTGAATGTTCAATGCCAGTGATTCCGCCGGTTAAAGGAGTACCAAATTGCTTGTCAACTTGCCCGTTTGATAAAACGCGTATCAAGCGCCACTCGTTCGCTACCAGAAAAGAATTCGCATCATATCTATAAATTTTATCATGATGATACGTATCCAGGTTGCTTAAAGGTTCCGAAACCATGTATGGTTTTCCGCCGTCTCTTGGATCAGGTGCTCCTGAGCGGTAAATCAGTATTTCATCGGTAATTGATCGTCCGTCGGAATCTTCCAGCAATATTTTTGTTTTACCAGGGGTGGGGGGTGCGATAAATTGTGGAAATGCCTGCGGCGCTACCTTGGTATTTATTGTTCCTTCACCTGAAACGATCTTGAAATTATAGGGAGGAAGCCCGCCGTAAGCGCGTAAATCCATTGATCCAGAGATACCAACCAATAAACTACTGGAAGTATAACTTACACGACCGAGTTGGATTCTATTCACATTTTTTACAATTATTTGAACAGTGTTGCCGATGGAGTCAGTCGCGATAACTATTTCCTGATCGCGGCAAGAGTGATGGTATTGCCACTCAATATTTCCGTTTTTTGCATCCACTTTCCAACATGATGAGTAATAGTCCTTAACAGTATAATTATATGGAGGCACCCCGCCCCTGGCAACGAACTGACCTTGCTCTTTTTTGTCATAGTCATAAACGAGTGATTTTGGTGCTTTTTCAAATGCAAGCAGTGCATATGCATTGAATGCCCTGGGAAGAACAGAAGAAAATTTGACGCCCTCAATCTCAACTTCCGCAGTCACATCTACCAGGCCTTGCGCGGCAGCAGGGGTTTTGCAGCGAAGCTCGATGTCAGAAATTCTGGCTGTTTCTTTACATGGAAGCCCGCCAATTTTTACATGAGGGAGGTTATCTGTCGAATTTCCAAAACCACTTCCGATAAGAGTAACCTGTGTTTCAACGCCTTGTGGTCCCCATTTGGGTGAAACTTCTTTAAGTGAAATATTTGTGGCTTGTGCTGAAACCGAACAAAAAAGTACTGATAGTATTAAAAAACAATTTATATTCATAAATTCCCCCATAAGATAGCATGGAATGATTATCATGGCGCCAACACGAATTAAAATAACAAAATGAAGCGTACTTAGTAATTAACAATTACGTTCCCAAGCAAATGGGACTACTGGCATTCGCTTCAGGAATGCCGCAGGTATCTGCATGCAGCCGGGGGTGAAGAACCGTCGTTTTTCATTTTTGCCACAGAGAAGAATCCGGACCTCCAACAGGCTGGAGCGAATGAGTCTTGAAATCCGTAGGCGTCTGAACTCCATTGGCCGGCATCCGAGCGAGGAAGGCTGCCTTGCCCTGGTGTTTCAGGTCTGTAAACGACACGCAGAAGGCAAAAATGGATTCAAGGCTAATGACCTCGTTCAGGCGCTTTGGAAACGATGAAAGGCTCTCTGA
>CAZQUK010000265.1:0-5058 GCA_964596435.1 uncultured Oligoflexia bacterium | reverse complement strand
TAAAACTACTCCAAACAGTTGGGGCGAAACCAGCATTAAGGGACTGGGACGAACAAAGGGCGCAAAAGATCCTGGAGATATAAGAGGACCAATAACTGCGGCTATTGCAGTTGAAGGAAGACTTAAAGATTCACAGGCTGAAAAGAGTACCCGCTTGATTGTTCTTGGAACATCAAATTTTGCAACAAATAAATTTTCAAGATTTGGCGGGAATCTAGACTTTTTCATGAATTCCGTAACATGGGCGCTTGAAGATGAAAGCCTTATTTCCATTAGAGAAAAACAATCGGGTCCTGGAAAAGTTACACTTACACAAACAAGCGGTCAGCTTATTTTCTGGATAACAGTTGTGCTGATTCCAATTTTTATTGCAGTAGGTGGAATCGTAATCTGGCTTTACCGTAGAAAACTTTAAGTTAACTATTTTTAGATTAAAGGAGAGTTTAATCATGAAATCCCCGAGCTGGATAAAGCCACTTATGTTGGCATCCGTTCTTTTAATTATTGGAAACCTGGCCTACTGGCTTGAGTACAAACACAAACCCAAAATAGAAGACGAAGAGAAAAAAGCCAAACAGGTATTCAAAATTGAAAACTTGGTTATTAATGAGGTTTCCGTAAACGGCAAAAATGGTTTATTTAAGTTTGTTTGCAACAGCAAGGATCTGTGTAAGCCGGGAGATCAATCAAGCTGGACGCTAATTTTTCCTTCTAAATTTAAAGCTGATGATCCAAACGTTAATTCATTTATATCAGCCCTGAAAAATCTTTCCGCAAAAGAATTTTTTGATCTGACAAATGACACTGAAGAGAAAAAAGTCACACTTCTAAAAGAATACGGTTTAACCCCCGATGTGCTAAAATCAGATAAAACACAAAAAATAACAATTACTCCCAAAAGTGATGCGGGTATTGCTTTATTTTTTGGAGGCACACACCCAATAGGTGGTAACTTTTTTACACTTTTATCACAAAACAATCAGGTCGATAAAAACAAGGTCATTATAGTACCGAGCCATTTTAAGAGTCATTTGGAGCGCGACCTTACTTACTGGCGCAATAAAAAAATCTTTGATTTGGAACCAACAAACGTGGTTTCTTTTAATTTTAACGGTCCAAAAATTAAAAACATTAGTGGCAGTAAAAAAAATGGCCACTGGTCAATATCGGCGCCAGAAACCGGCGGTAAAAATGTACCTGGCGACATTGAAAATATTGATAACCTCATTAAAACAATAACAAGCACTGCCGCTAAAGGGTTCACATCTGACGACAAAGATTCGGCCGCCGCAAAAAAAGCAATAAGTAAAGCAAAGAATATTTACTACATTGTTTTGGGAGCTGAAGCACCAAAAGACCCGGTTACGTTAAAAATATTTGAAATAGAAAAACCGACTCAACTTCTGTACGCAACTGTGTCAAACATGAACCCTCTATATGAACTTAATTCAAGCACTAAAAGCAGTCTTAATAAAACCATAACTGATTTTAGACTTACAAAACTCATAACATCTGTTGACAGATATTTAATAAAAAGAATTGAAGTTACGGGCCAGCCCATAGGTACCCAACCATTAGTAATACTGCAGGACAAAGAAGCTGTTTGGAAAAAACAGATTATAATAAGTGATAAAGCAAGTCTCGTCGATATTGATCAGGATAAGACTCAAAATTTCCTTGATAAAATATCTGGAAACAGGATTAAAAATTTTCTAAATGGGAAAAATATTCCGAAGGGTGAGGAAAGAGCAATAACCGTCTTTCTTGGTGACGAAAAAGATCCTAAAAAGCGCCAGTTAAAATTCTGGGGGCTTGGAACTAAAATTTATTCAAAAGACGCAAACACCAAACAAGCAGAAGTGTTCGAGCTTGACCCAGGCATGGTGAAGGATTTACCATTTAAAAATGATTTTTTTGACAAAAAATCTGAAGAAAAGCCCAAAGAAAAACCCGAAAGAAAGAAGGGGAAAAAGAATAAATAATATATTCTTTTTTGGCCCTCAAAACACAGAAAGCGTCTAAAAATGTTGGAAGATCCAAATAATAATTCTTCTTCTCCGAACGTGGGGATGGAGAATTCAAACAGTATGACTGAGCACGAGCAGGTTGCCACAATAAACAATCCATCTTTTGAAAGTTCATGGGGACCAATAGGTGCATATTTTTTATTAATGTATAAAATAATCCGTCATCCTGGTGTTTTTTTTAAAAACATACCCAAAGGTGACTCCCCGTGGTGGCCCGTAACTTTTGCACTCATTACAAGCTGGCTTGGCCGTACAATAGAATATTTCTGGCAAGGAATAATTAGCCCTTCTGATCTACTGCCAATGAAGTACACAAGTGCTAGAGGTACATTTTTTTCAGGTTTTGATATTTCAAGTGACTCGGGCCAGATGGCGCAGCAAGTGAAGGATGGGCTTCACGCTCTTTTACTCGGCCCAGGAGGTGTGCTACTTGATCCTTTTTTTACTTTAGTCTCCATTTTTGGATCCGCTTTGATGATTTGGATAGGTGTGAAACTTTTTCTTCCATATGCGTTAAATTCTGAACTAAACAATAATGAAACAGAAAATAGGTCAAAAAACATTTTTTTTACAACCCTGCGCGTTATTGGCTATGCAAACGCCGCTGCAATATTCAGCGTGGTTCCAATTATGGGAAACTTTATTTCAAAGATTGGAATCTTCGCTTTTTGCTGGATCGGTATAATTAAAGTATTCAGAACAAGTGGGATTAGAGCACTTGTAATATTACTCATACCACAGCTTCTTGGTTTTACTCTTATAATGCTGAGCGTTGTGTTTTTTGCAGTTTTAATAATTAAAATGTTTATTGCTCTTTAATCACAAAATCGTAGAGGGGACAGTGCGCAATCCGTTGATATAAAACTTAATATTAATGAAAAAACGTTGTGTTTTACTATCATGGGTTTTATGTGTTATTTCTTTTCGAATGAAAGGCTTAATTTAGAATATTAGAGCCGACAAAGGGAGATATTATATAATGTCTAATTTTGATGATTTAGATAAAAAGCCAGGCGTATTAATACCTGAAGTTAAAATTCAAAACAGGGTCGAAGAACTTGCCTTGGAAATAAATTCAGATTTCCAAAATCAAGAAATAACTGCGATTTGTATTCTTAAGGGCAGTTTCGTTTTCTTTTCAGATCTAATTCGCCACCTGGACTTACCTATGTCGTGTGAGTTTTTGGGGGTTTCAAGTTATGGCGATAAAATGGTCTCATCTGGCGAAGTAAAAATTACTCTGGATATTAATGAACCCCTTATGGGTAAGCATGTTTTGATAATTGAGGATATTGTAGATACTGGTCTCACATTAAATTATATTAAAAACGCAATACTTGCCAGAAAACCCGCAACACTTAAAACTTGCGTTCTTATGGTTAAACCTGATTGTCTAAAGGTCCCAATCGAAATCGATTATACTGGATTTAAGATTGGTAACGAGTTTGTTGTTGGCTACGGCATTGACTATGCAGATAGATATCGCTCGCTTCCTTATATTGGATATCTAGAACAAAAACACTAATGGTTAAGCTTTCTCCAAAAAGAGAAAACATGAATCCAAAAATACGCAAAGCCAAAAGGTATCTTGGACTTGAGCTTATGGGTGCCAAGAATCCAAAAACCGCGCTTGCCATTATTGAGTACTACCCAAAAGAACATAAGATTTTTCTGCTCGATATCCATGAAAAACTTGGCTCCAGAAACGGCCAGGATAGCGATACGCAATTAATCGGCATTGTTAACAACATGAAAAAGGACATTGCAAAAATTGGAGTAAATGTTCCAATTACATTGCCACCTTGTGCAACTTGCACAAGAAAAACATGTCCGCTTCCAGAAAAATGCACAGTTCCATCTGTAAAATGGATGAGATCTATTTCAAAAAGAAATCCAAAAAAAAGCTTCAATCACAATATCAAAAGCGATTTCACCCCTTACACTCAGCGCCCAGTTGAACTGTGGGTTAAATGGAGGGTGTTTTCAACAATAAGTGAATTTTTTTACTTTGATATCGATGAAGCCTTAGGCGGAAGCAAGGCCCCGCTCACCGCCAGAATGCAGTTTATAAAGCGTCACATTCCGGAAAAATTGCTTCTTGAAACATGGCCCAAGCTTACAGTATCCGTCCTTTCTCAAAAACTTAAAATAGGTCACAAAACATTCAGAGACTACAGGCAAATAGAGGTCGGCCCTCAATCAAGGATGCAAATACTTGAGCAAGTCACAAAAGACAGCGGAATATTTATTTACGAGAATGATTTACGTATTCTTTCTGAGAATCTGTCTACATTTGATGCGTTTCTTTGTGCCTATATGGCTCTTTTACACGATTTGAACCATTGCGAAAAAATACCGCATAATTTTCCTGTATCAAGCGGATGGATATGGTACCCGGAATAACAAGGTCCAGTAATATTCATAATAATTGAATTATTTGAATTTTTTAATTAAACTCAAATAAATATGCTTCTTGAAAATATTAGGGTTCTAGTTATTGATGACGTTAATTCTGTCCGGGTACACATCAGGCAGCTCTTAAAACAAAGTGGTTTTAAGCACATTGAACTTGCGCCCGATATTTCTAGAGCAAAGGAGCTGCTTAAAGTCAGGCATTATGAATTGATTCTTGCAGATTTGCATATGAAACCAGAAAACGGTTTGGACCTACTTAAGTATGTACGAAATCACCCAACACTTGCTACTGCATGCTTTATTATGATTACAGCGGATAACACCCGCGATAGCGTAATAACGTCAGTAGCTTCAGGAGTTGATTCATATCTTCTTAAACCCGTCACACCAGAAAACATTGAAACCAAGGTGTACGCCACACTTCTTAAAAAAGGTTTATTGTAATTAGTCGCTTTTACCTAACAAAAATGTTAGCTTTTGCCAAATACAGGTAGTTTAACTGGTTAAGAACTAACCCTGTTACCCTTGGACTGAGTAGAGCCATTTTTGATTCGTAAAACAGTGGAATAATAATAGCATCGCGTTCTAATAGAATTGTTTGTGCCTCAAAATAAGA
>CAZQUK010000264.1:0-5070 GCA_964596435.1 uncultured Oligoflexia bacterium | reverse complement strand
GTTAATGGTTAGCATTACTCCGGCCTGCCAAAGAGTAAGCGATTCATTTAGTACGCGCACCGTTTTCATTTCCAGTTTATTAAAAGAAACCGTTTCATAAAACATACCAATCGACCAGCGTTTTTTTACTCTATAGCTTAACGACCCTTGAAACCCAGTAGGTTTTTTATATGTCATTTCTGAACCGCTTTGAGTGTTATTTTTTAATTTATAATCCCCCATAAACTGATATTGGAATTTTAAAACTGCATCACCTAAAAACACACCGACATAGGGAGAGGCATAAATTAGCCTTGTACCACGATAATTTCCGACATTATATGTTGGCTCACTATGTTGATTGATCAATCTATAATCACACGCTGCACCGACAAGAAGTTTATCAAAAAGAACAAAACCTAGTGTCGCAAATCCACCACTTTGAACCATAAGCGGCACCTCACCGCCATCAGGAACAGATATGCCAGAATAACCAGAAAGTGCGCCAAGTTCCAACCAAAGTTTCAAAGTTGGTGCCTGATCCATGGAGGATGAAAAAACAGATTTACTTGAAAACAACACCAAAAAAACGGCCACAATTCTTGTTATTTTTTTAATTTTCACCCTAGTTCCCTCGCTCAATAAGAACAAAGAAGTCTTCTTAATAATCCGCCGGCAATGCCATTTTCATCATCATGGAATCCTGCAGTATATATGTTTCCTTCGTTATCGATTGCCGCACCTAAAGAAACCGCGTCACCAGAAGCATTCACCGAATTAGTATAAACATCAATTTTGGTCCAACTCACTCCTCCATCGGTGGATTTATATGCTACTGAACGCGAAGGAGCACTCGCTGAAAGCCTATCAAACCCTACAACATAAACATAACCCTCATCATCAACCATTAAATCGCGCGCATTTCCAATCGTGTCTGTTGAACGCAAAGACACGCTCCATGTTTTACCATTATCGGTACTTTTTCTGACCGTAAGTCTATCATCGCCATCATTGTCGTCAGCAAAACCTGCTGCAAATATCCTGTCGTACTTATCAATAGCAATAGCATAAGCCGCAGAGTTAAGACTATCGCCTGTTGAATAATTATCAACCTTTTCCCAGGTTTTTTGACCCGCTGGCAATTTACGAATATTCCAGGCAGAGCTGCCACCTGCTGACACCATTAGGGCAGCAAACAAATCTCCACTTGAATTCACAGCAACATCATATCCATAAGCCGAATTTCCGGCACCATTTGAGTAATCAATAACGCTACTCCACGAATTACCATCTGTACTTCTTCTGATTATCATGTGGTAATCGTTATCTGCGTCTTCCATATATCCTACTGCGTAATAATACCCAAGGTTGCCTTTTCTTATTCGTGTTGCAACCCCGATTTTATTTGAAGCGATAGTGTAAGTATCAACGTTAGAAAAACTGGTCCCCGAATCGTCACTTTTTCTAATTAACCACTCATCATCGTTATAATAACCGGCAACTAAAACTCTTGTGCCATCAACCAAAATATCACGGGCCATGGCATTATATTCAACACCCTGATATGTATCTTTAACTTCCCAGTTCAAACCACCATCACTACTTTTTCCAAACAACCAGTACCATTTGCTTTCGGCGTTTACACCAAAGCCTGCCCAAAAAAGATTACCACCACCATCAGTGCCAACATCATAAAGATAAGTAATTTTGTCTGCCGTGTGAGAATAGGTGTAAAAATTCTTAAAAGAACTCTCAAGTGTACAAAGAACCCTTGGTGATCCATAAGTCTTCCCACAAGCAGATAAATTCATAGCTATGACAACGAAAAAAGAGGCACTTATCAGTATTGACAAGAACACTAATAGTATTTTTGATTTTGATCTCATTTCAACTACAGTAGTTTCTAATTTTTTACAGTTACCCGTATTGATGGGGTTCTTGTTTTAAATCTGCCAATCACACCTTCTCCCCATATTTCATAATCACCATTTGCTGTCAGATAAGTTCTCCAACCGATTTGTGTATTTGGAGCCGGATCGTTATTAGCAACTTTTTTTATCTGTCCTTGTGAATTTTTAATCATAAAAACAAGCTTCTCAAGCGGTATTGGTGAGGAGCTGACAGAAAAATCAATATAAACCCTATCTGTCAGCGTTGCTCCGTCCGCAGGAGAGTTCATCTTAACACTAATTGATGGCGCCCCATTTAAGACATAAAGCCTTTTAATTTGCGAAAATCTTTCCTTCTCTTCATTATCGGTGCTTCTTACAACTGCAACCGCCCTTGATTGGTAAACACCATCCGTTAAGGAACGGGTATCAAGTTCTGCTGTAAATGAGCCATCCGGGTTTTGTTTTGCATTAATTGTTTTAACGCGCTCACCATCCTTAATATCAAGTTTCATTTCAACAGTGTTTTTATATGTACTTTCCATTTTCACACTATAAACCCCGCTAATAACTTCTTTATAGTCGGGTTCAATTATTTTTGAGGCTCCATCAAATGGATCCACTATGAACTGATATGAACCAGGTCCAACCCCGGAGCGATCATCCCATTTGATTTTAAAATAACCGCGATCTCCCCACTCAGTTCCCCAACTATTTTTTACTATCCAGTATTTTTGGGTGCTGTCGTACCCTACTATGGTGATTGCATGTCCACCAAGAGCGCTTCCTGTTGTATACTCATAAACGCCGCTTGTATAAGTTAGAAAATCCTCATAAACCGTCATTTTCCCCATAAGAGGTCCATTTTGAAGTGCCTTAACAACCTCATCGTTACTCGAAAACCATCCTGATACAGTTTTATAATCATTGATCTTAAGAAGTCTGTCCCTGCTGTCGCTGCAGGTGGCGCTGCACGCAAGATCCTGACCAGATGCCCCACTCGTATAGGGAAAACACGCCTCATCAGGAACACCATTACTTTTTAAGTATCTCGCCGCAGAACCAAGAAGCCAGCCTCTGTCACATGTTCCATCCCCACAAGCCCAGATGTGTTGTTCAGCAAAGTTCATATCAAGCGCCGACCATTTATTTGAAACGTTGACCTGTCCCTCAAGTGTTGCAATTGCTGCAAAGGCCACACAACTACCACACTTTCCCTGATTGGTTACAGGACTCATATAGTTTGAGCCATCTTTATCGGCCCAATTTAGAAAAGTTGGAAGGCCCTTAATTACTCTTCTAGTGCCCTTTGAATAGAAACTAAACTCCCTAACGAGCTGTGGTGTTTCACCCATCATCATCATCTGGTCGATTCCAGGCATATCCCAAACCCACGTATGCCCGGCCTGCCACTTGGCACCTTTATCCTTGATGGCCTTTTTAATTTCATTAAGAGTTAATGCATACGAAGTTTGAGTTAGAAAAATGATAAACAAAAATGACGAAATGAGTTTTAACACTAGCTACCTCCTTGTACTTAGCGCCAAATTTCAAGATCAAGTTCCGAACATCCATGTAACGTTTACCGATCTTAAAATAAATTTTTATAACTTGATTCTTAAATAATAACGCCCCAGACGCCCTAATAGCAAACCAATCGGGTATTATTTATTCGGTTTTCAGAAAATATGACCCTCAAATTGAAAATTTCCATGAATTTTCTATACGTCAAAATATTAACGCAATAAATTTTTTACTTGGAAAAATACGATGGATATTATCAGGCAAGTATAATACTTATTTTATATGGAAGATATTATAAAACAAATGCCCAAAAGTGATTTGCATGTTCATCTTGATGGTTCCTTGCGTCCCTCAACTTTGATTGAGCTTGCAAAGAAAAGAAAAATCAAGCTCCCTTCTTTTACAGAAGAAGGCTTAGACACACTGCTATTTAAAGACAACTATAAGGATCTGGTTGAGTACTTAAAATGTTTTTCTTTTACTATCCCAGCTCTTCAAACCCCTGAAAGTTTGGAGCGAGTAAGCTATGAGCTTGCCCTTGATAATCTTGCAGAAGGCGTCTGCTATATTGAAGTACGCTTTGCTCCACAGTTTCATGTTAATAAAAAAATGGACATTGAAAAAGTTCTGGTTTCTGTTGATAAGGGACTAAAAAAAGCCCAAAAAGAGTATAACAAAACTCCTGAAGTAATTTCAGGAACTCTTCCACAGTTTCATTACGGTATTATTGTTTGTGCCATGCGGGCATTTGGCTGGGGTTTTTCTGAATACTTCGATAATTTTCTTGGCGCGCATCTTTATTCAACCGAGGAAATGATTTTCCCACTGGCCTCATATGAGCTTGTTAATGCCTGCGTTCATATCAGAGATAAACTGGCACTTCCAATAGTTGGGTTTGACCTTGCTGGAGCCGAGGCTGGAAACCCCGCCGGGCACCACCGACTGGCTTACAGGCTTGCGCATAAAAATTTTATGCACGCAACCGTTCATGCCGGCGAAGCGTATGGTCCTGAAAGCATATTCCAGGCCATTACGGACCTTTATGCCGACCGTATAGGTCATGGCTACTACCTTTTTGATACAAAAAAAATTGCGGACCCCGAGATTTCCGATAAGAAAGCTTACGTACAAAAACTCGCGCAATACATTGCAGATAAAAGAATTACCATCGAGGTTTGTCTTACAAGCAACATGCAGACAAATCCATCGATTGGTAATATTAAGAACCACCAGTTCAAAAAAATGTTAGATGCAAAATTAAGCTCAACACTTTGTACAGATAACAGAACGGTAAGTAAAACCACCGTAACCAAGGAAATTATTCTTGCGCTTAAGACTTTTAATCTGAAAAAAGAAGCCATTAAGAATATTATCGTTTATGGATTTAAAAGAAGCTTCTTTCACGGAACCTACGCCGAAAAAAGAAATTACGTCAGAAGCTGTATTGATAGATATGAATTACTTGAAAAAAAATACGAGCAAAAAGTTAAAAAGGAACACGCAGAAAAGCTGTTAAAGACTTAAAAACAAATTACTGCACGGCCCACTTAAAATCAAACTATCACGCGCAGGTGATTTCAGTTTTCCAGTCAGCACGTTTCCAACTTTTTTAGTAATACTTTTCAGCTTGGATGTCCAAAAAACATAGCTTTTACTTCCAAATACAAGGTATGAACCA
>CAZQUK010000263.1:0-5145 GCA_964596435.1 uncultured Oligoflexia bacterium | reverse complement strand
AACCATTAGGCGCACTGACGTGCAAAAAATAAAATCAGTTGCCAGGGAATATATTACGGCATCAAGGTTATCTAGTGTGTTTTTGGTGCCGCAGAAAAAAGCCAAATTTATTAAACAAAAAGAACTAAAAAAAGAAGTGTTCAGGTTTTTAAATAATAACTCTAAAAAAAAGGAAATTAAAAAACCAAAAAGATCCGCTCATGGTTTACACAAAGCGTCTAATACGCTTTTTGGCGCCCCATTTGAAATTATAAGATCTTCTAACGGTTTACGGTCCTTACATGTAGAAAAAAAAGAATCGCCTGTTTTTAGTCTGCAGGCATTTTGTATGGGTGGACTCAGACTTGAGGGTTCATCTTTAAAAAATGATAAAAAGCAAAAGCAATTCTGGGGCGGCAGTCATTTATTGGGCATTACGTGGTCCAAGGGTACTGCCCAAAAAAAATCGCAGGAAATAGCATCAATTATCGAGGGTTCAGCTGCAAGTCTTGATGGTTTATCGGGCAGAAATACAATTGGTTTGCAGTTAACCGGACTTAAAAGAGATTGGGAAAGTTTGTCGGAGCTTTTCAGTGAAGTTCTACTTGAGCCAAATTTTTCAAGTGATGAAGTTTTGCATTCAAAACGTGTTACCGAAGAAGAAATACGATCTGTTGATGATCATGCCTCACGACTATCATCAAAATTGTTTCTGGAAACACTTTTTGAAAAGCATCCCTATGGGAGAATGTTAATAGGCGATATTGGTGACCTAAATTCATTAAAACGGAAAGATTTATTATTACTTCATAATGAGTGGGTAAGACCCGAAAAACTGGTTATTGTCAGCGCAGGATCGGTATCTCAATCTGATTTTAATAAATATTTGGCGTCTCTAAATAAAGTTTTAAAAAACAGGAAAAACAGAAAAGAAATTTTATTGATCCCGGGAAAGTTATCAGACGAAAAAAAATTAAATGGCCCACGGTGGATTGACAGATCGCTTGGACGCGAGCAGGTTCATTTGCTTATTGGCGGGTTGGGGCTTGATATGAATTCTGATGATCGCCACGCATTAAGGCTTGTTTACACAATTCTTGGCGGACAAAGTGGCAGGCTTTTTATAGAATTAAGAGAAAAAAAGAGTCTTGCATATTCTGTGGCACCAATGGGCTATGAGGGAATTGAAAAAGGTTTTGTGGGTACGTACATTGCCTGCTCGCCTGATAAAAAACAGGAGGCCATAAGCGGAGTGAGTGCGTGTTTGGAGCGTTTAGCAATGCGCGGTCCTAGCGAATCTGAAATTAAACGCGCAAGAGAGTATTATCTTGGAAGTCGTGCAATGGAGCTCCAAAGTGTGTCATCGGTGGCAACATATTGTGGCTTAAAGGAGTTGTATAATAAATCAATTGCGGATGAATATAAGGTTGAAAAAAAGATTAGAGCAGTTTCTGCCGGGAAAATAAAAGAGGTTTGTCGTAAGTACCTTGTTGAGCCATATAAAATAATAAGCTCTGTTGGTTAAAATAAGTATTGGATCATGTAAATAATATATCCATTTGTGCTTCGAGCAGGTTTCAAAGACCTAATGAATGATCTGATCTGTGATTATTCGTGTTGCACTATATTTCCGGACTATTGCGCCAGTAGCCTCGCAATTTTTGAAAATGCTATTTTTATGTTTTCAGCACTAATGGGTTTAAATACCATATCAGTAACCCCTGCTTCTTGTGCCGCACTTTGAGTACTTTTTTCCACTTCGGCAGTTAACAACATAAAAGGAGTATCTTTTAGTTCTTCATCTGCCCGAACTCTTTTTAATAATTCAATTCCACTTAGGTTAGGCATATTAACATCTGAAAGAACAATAGAGAATTTAACCTTGTTTTCTTTGATAATTTTCCAGGCATCCTCTCCGTCTTCTGCTTCAAAGAGATTTGTAAACCCTAGGGTTTTCAACTGTTTTTTGACAAACATCCGCATTCCCTTCATGTCATCAACAACAAGTATATTTACATCTAATTTAAACATGGCTACTCCCCCTGGGTTCTAAAAAGGTTAGAACTACAATCTAACCCATCCTTGCTGAGGAATCAAAAAAAAACATAATCACAACAGGTGTTATCAGGGTGTGAGGCAATTTGTGCATGAAGCAAACCCATAGCAGCGGCCAAGCTTATTGCCTCGCGCAATTTTAAGAGCCTTGCTTTGCCGTTACCAGTACAGTTTTTTAATATCTAATATTTTATCAAACCCACATTAAGACCAAATTTATTTCAATTCTTTAGTTTGCTCAAAAACTGAAGTATTATTATTGTTATCGTTAGCGATCATGTTGTTCTGATTTAAGGATAAAAAATGAACGAAGAAGATGAAGAAATGCTTAAGGTTTTTCTTGGAGAAATCCAGGATAACTTAAGTATAGCAGAGAATGCATTGTTGATTGTTAGTAATGATGTTGAAAACATGAAGGTGATTGATGAGCTTTTTCGGGCTATTCACAATATAAAAGGTGGCAGCAGTGTCTTTGGCTTTACTGGCATTATTAATATGACGCACGTCATGGAGACTCTGCTTAGTAAAGCAAGAACAAGGGAGATCAGTTTATCAAAGGATCATATTGATGCACTCCTTGGTGGCCTGGATAAGCTGATTGTACTGGCTGGCGATGTTACAAAAGAAGTCGATATCAAGGAAGAGGTATCGACGATTGAGGCGCTACTTAACGCTTGTGAATCAGATACGGGCGCCCCAGGTACTACTAAATCAGAAACTACTAAATCAGATGCTAGCGTATCAGACGCGCATAAATCCAATCAGTTAAACGAAGCCACAAAAAAGAGGGATGAAAAAAAACCTGAAGAAAAATCGAAAGAAAAACCCGAAGAAATAGCGCCCGTTGAAGCAAAACCGGATGTCGAAAAAAAGGCAACCGCGGTGGTTGCCAGTACGCTCAAGGTGAGGATCGATCAGCTAAATAAGCTTGTGGATCTGGCCGGAGAGTTAATACTAGCCAGAAACCAGTTATTGCGGGTTGCTGACCAACATCTAAAAGACACCAGTGGTGTTTCAGTGGTTCTTCAAAAAATAAATCTTATTGCTTCAGAGCTGCAAGAAGAAATTATGAACGCACGTATGCAGCCCATTTCAACCGTCTTCAATAAGTTTAACCGTGTTGTTCATGACCTTGCCGGTCTTTTGAAAAAAAAGATTTCTTTAACAATAGAGGGTGGTGCAGTTGAGCTCGATAAAACCATTGTTGAAAATCTGTCTGACCCATTAACTCACATCATACGCAATTCTGCAGATCATGGTCTTGAGACAACACAAAAAAGGCTTGATGTTGGCAAAACTGAGACTGGACACATATATTTAAGGGCCTATCACCTTGGGGGGCTCATTCACATTGAAATTACTGATGACGGCGGTGGGATAGATACAGGTGCCGTGGCCAAAAAGGCAGTGGCCAGTGGGATCATTACTGAAGAGGCACTCAAGAATATGTCAGACTCAGATAAGCTCAGATTAATATTTGCCCCGGGTCTTTCCACGGCCAAACAGGTCTCTGGTGTTTCGGGACGAGGTGTGGGAATGGATGTGGTTCTAACCAACATAAAAAAATTAGGTGGGACCATAGATATCAAATCTCAATATGGTAAGGGAACTACGTTTCATATCGCTTTGCCATTAACCATGGCAATTGTGTCTTCCTTGATTGTTGAGGTTGAAGGTGATCGTTTTGCAATTTCCCAGGTAAATATCGATGAAATTGTGCTTGTGAACCCAGATGAAATAGATAAAAGGCTGTGTAAAGTGCAAGAGGGCGACGTTCTAAAACTGCGTGGAGAGCTTTTGCCAATCATTCATCTTGCCGATGGCATCGGAAAGAAAAGGACATACACAGATCCCAATACAAAAGAAATCAAACAGGAGAGGCGTAAGCACATTGCAGTTAAAAATTTGGATATGAGCGCGAATCAGCCTGACCTTGAGGATGCGAGGGAACTTAAAGAAGTAGTAAAAATTCTAGTTCTAAAAGTTGGAAGAAACAGACTTGGAATTATAGTCGACGAGGTTATTGGTGGTGAAGAGATTGTAATAAAACCCATGCCGGAATACTTTAAAAACCAAAATTGGTTTTCTGGAGCAACTATACTGGGCGATGGTAAGATTGCGCTGATTTTAGATGTAAATGATTTTGCCGCAAAAAATGAGGTGATATTTTCTGAGATAACCAAGGCATCCCAAAGAGTCGCTGGTGTGGACAAATATGGAAAAATAGACGATGGGCTGGAGCGTGTTAATTTGCTGGTTTTTAATAATGGAACCAAAGAACAACTTGCCTTGCCAATAGCCATGATTCAA
The DNA here is from genome assembly GCA_964596435.1 of uncultured Oligoflexia bacterium. GTDB lineage: Bacteria > Bdellovibrionota > UBA1018 > UBA1018 > CAZQUK01 > CAZQUK01. The sequence goes on along the minus strand of CAZQUK010000263.1, from coordinate 801 downwards.
AGGGTGGACGAGATAGAACTGAAAAAAATTGAAGAAATCGGAAACAAGGAATATCTTGATTACAATGGCGAGTCCATGCTTCTTTTCCGTTTTGAAAATATTCTACCAGTTTGTAAACCTATACCTGATAACGAAAAAATGGCCATAATTATAATTCCAAGAAATTCTCCCAAGCCTTTAGGTATTCTTATTAAAAATATTGTTGATACTAAAAACATTATCCTCAAATTTGAAGAGAACGAGATCGAGTCTAAATTTATCCTTGGAGCATCAATAATAAGTGAAAGAATTACAATGATAATTGATCTCCCAACAGTTATTGAATCCATTTTTGGACTTAAACTGACCGTTGTCGATACTCATAAAAGAGTACTGCTGGTTGAGGATACAAAATTTTATCAGGACGTAGAAAAAGGATATCTTGTGGCCGCAGGATATGAAGTTACAACGGCATTAAGTGGCAAGGAGGCGCTAAAGATTCTTACCCAGCAATCTTTTGATTTTATTATTACAGATATTGAGATGCCAGAAATGAATGGACTTGAACTTGTTGAGGAACTTAGGGAAAAAAATATTTGCAAAGATATTCCGATAATAGCTGTTACCTCAGTGACTGATGAAAGATATATTGCTAAATCAAAAGAGCTCGGCTTTACCGCTTGGATTCAAAAACTAAATAAAGCTGAACTAATTGACGCAATGAAGAATGCGGCTTTTGTAAAATCTTAATTATGAGGTAATAAATGGGTAAAATAGCAACATTTCAAATAGCTGATGAAATATTTGGGGTTGATATATTTT
>CAZQUK010000262.1:0-5208 GCA_964596435.1 uncultured Oligoflexia bacterium | reverse complement strand
GTTTTTTTTGATTTTTTTGAATTAAACAAAAACTCATTTCTTAAAAACAGTCCTTGAGCATAGTAATCTTTTAGCTCAAATGAACGTTCAAAAGACTGATCCACTTTGCTCATGTCATAAATAAATATTTTACATTTTGATTTTTTATTTTGGATATCCTCAAGTGTACCACCTTCAAACTCACGCAAGTTTTCGTGTTCGGAAAACGCTGAAATTATAATGTCCTTATCAACAACTAAATAGATTGATTTTAAAAGTGCCAGCTCCCCATCCGACGGACTTTGTGTTTCAAATGGCTTAAAATAAGTTTTAAAATTTTGCCAGTCGTATCCTAGTTCCATATGTTCCCCAAATGATTATCCTCTGAATCGTAGCCATCAAGAGCCTTCCCGGCAACTTCCTCAACAAAGTTTACATCATCCACATGTCCTGAACTCTCTAGTTCTCTTGGAATTCTATCCTGTTCTTTTACAAGGCTTGAAACTTCGTCGGTTTTAACATTTCGTGTAAGATCAATATTTTTTGAATTTCGAGCCGCGTCTATATGTACTCCAATTGGTAAAACACCTTTTGATGGAACCACTAATTCGAAAGAATCACCTTTTTCACCCTGAATTTCAAAATTCTGATCCACAGAATGCGCAAGTACCGCACCAAAATCTGAAACCATAACTGGTACCTTGAAATTAATTTTGGTTTCCATACTTGAGTCGCCTGGATTAAGCAGAAACAAACCCTGATCGCCCGTCATCCCATCGTTAAGATCAATAGGAATGGCTTCAATTTTTGAATTACTAAGTAAAAAATCCTTATTAACATTTGCGCCAGGAAGAAGGGATTCTAAAAATATTTTCCAGGCAGTAGTGCTTTCTTCTTTTAGTGATATTTCCTCGGGAATTTCATAAAAAACCACCTGGCCATTTCCCCAATCAAAGATTTCGTAAGGTACACCAATTTCAAGCCGCATTCGGGGCCCATTATTCATAATGTCCTCAACCCTGCGCCTTGCCGCTGGTGAATATAGCGGACTTTGCGGAAGTACAATTGTCCCCCCCCTGTGTGACCAGCTTAAAAGTTTTGCAACAAGTGCCTCAGTAAGAATTCTTGTAGGATCAACAAGTACCATTTCTGAACTGAAATCATTTAACAATAAATCAGGATCAGTAATAAACCTAACTTGGGTACCCATAATTTTAACTAACTCATCCCATAAAACCCCTGGGCCTGACCAAAGATGAGAACCCAGATAATTAACCTTAGTGGTCAAAGAAAGCTCCCCTGAAGCAAAGCGCCCCGCTAATGACTCAACCTTATTCCTAAACGACTTTGAAAAAGCAAACCAGGCCCGTTCATCAACAAGAACCCCACCACCCCTTGACCCCATTAGTAATAAGGATTTCAGGACTAAAAATTGTTTTTCGTTTTCTTTAAGCGATAGAAAATCTCCAAGCGAGCTCCAGTGTATAACAGGATGTGTTTGTACCCTGTTAACCGAAGAGGCCCGCAGGGCCAGCTCACTTACAAGCGATGAGAGACGTAAAAAGTCACCACCTTTTGCACCACTCATAAGTTTTAAAAAATGAGTATAAGAAAGAGATGGATCCGCTTCAGGTGTTGATAGTTCAAGCTGTTCAATATCTATTCTTAAATTATTTTTAGTTAAAAGTTGTGTGACCCAATTTCTAAAAACATCCTCAGATTGCTGATAAAACCAACGCCTGTTTATACCTTCAAATGCCTGTACTTTCCATCTAGTCGCAGCCGATGCATCAGGATCGCAAAATTCTTTTTGAGCGAAATGACGATCCATACATTTTCTGTACATTTCCTGCACGGGACGCGAAATATCGCCAGAAGGACCATAAAATGAACGTAAAGCCGAAAGGTGCGGTATCCTGTAATACTTCCAATAACTCCCGGTAAGGACCAAAGACACATAGCCAAGATCGCAAACACCTGAAGCTTCAAATTCCTTAAGAGTTGTATTAATACGCGCCAAAAAACCATAATACCTCTTTGTAAAATCTGTTGAGAAAAGCGATGGTAAGCCAAAAACATTTGGAGGAAGTGTTACAGGAATTGTTTTTCCTGAAAAACTTTGTGCCTTAAAACCAAGTACATCTTTGGGCAAACCTGAATTTGGATAATGAATACCAAGCTCGGGACTGATAATTAAACGAACATGTATCTTTCTTTTTGAAATAAGTTTTAGAAAATTTAAAAATGAATGTGAAAAATCAAACTCAACAGCGTGCCATGGCACGAATGTTGTGAACTCATTAATTCCGTTTTGTGAAAATTCATCTATAATTGACTCAAGCTCATCAGAGTTTTTTTCCCAGTAGTTAATTGAAATCTGAAGGGGCGCGTACTGCGTCCTTTTTTTGGAAATATCTTTTGTATTACTATTTTGACGGTCTTGATACCCACGCATGACTTAAATAGTATGGCATGTCTGGCCGCAAGTGTCACGCCCCTCTAACTTTTTTATATACTTCTTATATTAGTCGGCGCCGCGCTGCATAAAGGGTTTTTATCTTTCTCGACTTCTGTCAATAACGCCCTGGGCATCCTCGTCGCGAACCTCAGCCGGTGTTGGTGGAAGTTCATAAAGATTATTCAGAACAACTATTTCAACTCTTCTGTTTTTTGCTCTTCCCCATTCGGTTTTATTTGAAGCTAAGGGCCTATAGTGTGAATAGCCCGCAACACCTACACGCTTCGGATCAAAATCAAATCTTTTTAGATAATACCTGGCAAGCCACGCGGCCCTTGCTGCGGAAAGCTCCCAATCGGTATAGTACCCTTCAGGACTTGCTTCAGAAACATCTGTGTGTCCCTCAACCCTAATCATTCTTGAAGTTCGTGATAAAATTTCTCCGATTCTATCAAGTATGGGCCGCATATCTCTTGCCACTTCAACAGTACCGTGGTCATAAAAATCGCTCGCAGCAAGCCTTATTGTAAGACCGCTGCTGTCAAAAACCATCTCAAGTTTTTCTGAAATTGAACTAATGCCAAGCTCAAGCGTTATGCTTTCCTCAAGTTTGTCTTTTAATTGAATAAGCTCACCATCATAATCTGCGGCAGTTAGTGTTTTACCTGCTGGTAAGTTTATTGCGCGCCCACCGATTGGAACTTCAAGATCCTGAAAAACATGAGAACTGCTCCCTGCTCCACTTTCACTAAGGGTCATAACTCCGCCGGCACCCGTTTCAAAAGCTTCCTTAAGTGAATCTGAAACCTGCTTGAATTTAACGATATCAGCCTGGGAAATTGCATACATCACAACAAAAAACGCAAAAAGTAATGTGATAAAATCAGCATATGAAACCAACCATCTCTCAAGGTTCACATGTTCCGGATGCTTCTTCCTCATTCGGGCCCCCTAAAGGTCACTGCAATATTTATTAAATTATTCTTCACCACCACTACCGCCGTCTTCACCGCGCCTTAAATGTTCCTCGACAAAAACCTCAAGTTTTTCTTGTAAAAAGTGAGGATTAAGTCCTTCCTGTATACCTACAACACCGAGCTTTACAACTTCTTTTGCCACGGCCCTTTGTGCGGCTTTACGTTTTAATTTTGTACCCCACGGAATTAAAATAAGGTTGGCAAGTCCCACACCGTAAACTGTTGCAACAAAGGCAACGGCGATACCACTACCAATTTTAGATGGATCATCCAAGTTTCCCATAACATGAATAAGACCTAATACTGCACCAATAATTCCTATTGTTGGCGAATAACCACCGGCACCTTCCCAGACTTTTCCGGCACACTCTTCCTCTTCTTGAGCAAGGTAAATTTCAGTATCAATAATTTCCTTAACGGTGTTTGGTTCAAAACCATCTACAACATACTTAATTGTTTTTTTGAAAAGCGGATTTTTTATTGTTTCACGTTGCCCCTCAACCGCAAGAACACCTTCTTTACGTGCTATTGTTGCAATTTGAATTATTTCATCAATAAGTGGCCGAACATCCATATCAACTTTTTTAAAAATTAATGGAATCAAGGCCAGTGCCTTTTTAATATCCTGAACAGGAAAAGAAAGAAGCATTGCGCCGGCTGTACCGCCAAACACTATTAATGCCGCGGTGCCCTGGATGATCTGACTGACGTGCCCACCTTCTAGTACCTGCCCGCCTACAACGGCAAGAACACCAATTACAATACCAACAACCGATGCAATATCCATAGTTTTCCCCCAAAAAATTATTTCTGAGCCACAGCTCTTTCAGGTGGCTCTTGAAAAATCCGTTTTTTATAAGCTACCGTAAGTTCAACAACTTTTTCAACATCCTCTTTAACCATAATTTTCTCACCCGAGTCCATAGTTATGATGGTATCGGGCGTGGATTCGAGCCATTTGATGTGCTCACAATTAAGATAAAAATTTTTTCCATTAAGGCGGCTGAGTAAAATCATGTTTATAACTTTTAAATGTTTACCCTTTATTATCCAGTCTAACCCCAATAAAATAGTAGTCAAATATGGACATTACAAGTTTTGGAAATAAAATGAAAAAAAACCAAAAACGCCAAAAAACAAGCACTAGCGTACCCGAAGTGCCGCCCACCAGAGCCACACCAAGCCTTCTTACTCTTGCATGGGGACTTGATGGCACCCTTATTATAAGTTTATGGGGTCTTTTGGCATGGATTTTTGACTCGCACCCTCTTCCTGGAGCGACTAGCGGTTTGATTTTGGTGCTTATATTTTTAAGCCTGCGGCTGATATACGCAAAATATAAACTTACAACTCCTGGTGAGTTTGCTCTTGGTGTAACAATTCCTGAAGTTGAAGAACGTTTTTCCATACGCTCAGTTTTTGTAAGGCTGCAACCTTGTTCTTTTAGTAAAAAGCGGTTTTTGATTCAGTCCATTTGTTCTGTTTTTGCTGCTCTTAGCATAGTGGTGGTTACCTTACTAATTTTACCGCTATCAAACCCCCTTCTTATTACTGCCGAGCGAATTGAACTTGACGCTTATGATCCAGGTTCTAGGCAGTCAATAAGTTATTTAGTTGCAAACGCTCCTACAAGATGGGTGAGTGCGCCTTTTTTTTATGCAATAGGCAGCCTCCCAATTGAGTTTGCAGGCGACGTGGTCCTTATGCGCTTGCCATATAGAAAAGGACCGCCCCAAAAATTTTTAGAGGAAATTAATTTCTTTTGGCGCTTTCCAGATATAACACTTACCCTAG
>CAZQUK010000261.1:0-5226 GCA_964596435.1 uncultured Oligoflexia bacterium | reverse complement strand
ATTAACTTATAATCTTACTTAGCGTTTACACACTCGCTCATAGGTCAGTTTGAAAAAACATACAACTTAAAGATGCAAGTTTATAAAACTACTGATATCAAGAATTGTTTATGAAAAAAGAGGATCTAAAACAATATCTGGAACCTCTTCATTTGAGTCGTCTTTTGGGGGGTATCAGTACCGATTTAACAAGAAGCCATAAGCTAAAAAATGAGCTTAAGGATTTGCTATCTTGTCCTGCCACACCCTTACTTAAACTAGCAAATGAAAATGAAGAGGACAACCCAATCGAGCCTGGGCGTCTCACAGAAGAACAAACCTTATGTTCAAAACTCTTATCTGTTGCAAAATCAATAGAAGAAAAATTATTAAGCAACCCTGCCAGAATTCTTGGACTAAATAAAAGCCGAAGGCTTTCAATATTAAATCATCTTGAATGTCTGGCTGACCTTCCACCAACACCTGTTACAACAACACCAGAGACCGTTGCAAACACGCTAAGACAGTGGACGGAAAACCAATCAGTTATCACAAAAAGAAATGCACTTAAAATTTATTTTAAGGAGCTTGCCATGATAACACTTTGCCAGATTCTTCTTCTAAAGAAGTGGTCGGATTCTGGCATAAGACCATGGAGCGCAAAAGATCTTTCAAATTTAAACTGGACACTTGATGAAATTCTAAAACCTCACGTCCCACTTAACCGTGAAGGGTGGCAAATTACAAGAAGAAACATCTATTCTTGGTACAATCCAAGTTCAGCATTTCAAGAAACACTACTGGCCGACATTCAGGATGTTTCGCTAAAAAACACGTCGGCAAACCTTTTAGCTTTGCTTCTTCAACTTCAAAGGCACGAAGAACCTGATATATATGCTTCAAAAAAAAATCACACTTATGAAGAACGTTTTCACACCGCCATTTGGTCACTTCTTGAAAATTACGGCCTTCAAAACAAGTCACAAAGTTTACTCCCAGGACTCCGCTTTGTATTTTCTCCAACACTTCGGGATGGAAGTATTATTCGCACATCAAAAAATGTATTTAACTGGGTTGGCCTAGAGGAGGAGCTTTTTCTATTACTTGTACTTGAACTATCAGAACTTTGGGACAAGGGGCCGCGCCCTCCTTCGCTCTGGACACAGGGAAATGGTTTAGAGGTAAACTCAAAGGATCAATTAAGTCTTGAACTTGAAACAGTTAAGCCCTCTTTGTTCTCACTTATAAGTAAAATGGAAGCGTGCGAGTTTGCATTTTTGAATGAAGAAAAGATTTTAAGGTTTTCGGATAAAACACCTGATGGCATCCGCATTCGTACACAAATTGAAAACTTAAAGAGCCTAAAAAAGCTTAAGGGCCTTCAAACCAGCATTGGCACTCTTCAGGCTTGCGTTTCAATACAAAAACTTCGTCCAGGTGGGCTTTTAATCTGGGCAAGAGAAGAACCACTTTCTAAAAAAGAAGGCGATGAAGTTTTAAAATATATTTTAGAAAGAAGTTGTCTTATTGCAGAATGGGATTTTTCTGGTGTCAAACACTCTTTACCAACACTCAAAACACTTTTTCCAAAATCTCTTTATATTTTTCAAAGAGAGCCAGATCTGCAAACAAGAACAAATAATCGCCCAGTAAGAATCACAATTAAGGGAACTCTCAGAAGTCATATTGAACTTTCAACTTTCCTTGACGACACGGTAAGTTCGTTTTCGCTTGAATCCTTAAAACATGACAATCTACTAACAGAAGATAATGTACAAAACACACAAGATTCATCCATTGGCCTTTGGAAAATATTCAAACACCGAAGCCCTCTGACTCAACGCGAATGGATGGAACACTGGCCAAATCTGACCTCACAATCCACATTGGATTCAATCGAAAACCTGAAACAGGAAAGCAGTCCTTTAGGTTCAATAGTTTCCATTCGCGCCCTTCACTCAAAAGATTGGGTTCCACAAGGAGAAGACCAACTTCCCCAAGCGTTGTGGGTCCAAACAGATTATGTAAACAATAACAGAATAATTACAGCCCTACAGGTAAGTAAAATTCAACAAATGGATTCAAATTTGTTAAAATCAAAAGGATTCTACCTGATCTCACCAACAACAAACTGGGTAGCACCACTTAAGGTGTTTCTTTCATCAAAACTGGTTCATGATTGGCTGGATCATCATGTTGAACAAAAAAATGGTCAATGGAAAATAACTGATCTGGATATAAAGCTTCTACCGGTTCCAATTTCTTTGAAAGATGCCCTTTTAGCCGTAAAACAGAATGATTATTCCTATGAAGATACCCAGGCCTGGGATGTCCACTTTAACAATATAATTGAAGATCCAAAAATATATACTTCCGTTTTAAAATCCGTTTTTCAGTTTGAAAACAACAAAGAAGATCTATCGCAAGACACAATAAAGGCCCTAAAAAAGAAACAAAATTTTTTCAAATCGATTTTATATGTAAAAACCGCAAACAAAGTCCAGGAAATTGAAAATAAAAATAAATTATTGTTTAATTTGATTGATGAAAAAGAACAAATAAACTGGAAAGAATTTATTAAAGTTCTACCACCACAAGAAATTACTTTTATTAATACACATAATGAAATAAAAATAACCGGCAACCTCCCCCCTAATCTGCCAATAAATCACATAAGCAAATTGCCAAAAGGGATTCTTTTAAGTACCGAAAGTGGCTTTCAGGCACAAATCCAACTTAGTTCAAATGTGGAAATTTTTCTAAAAGACATTATTCTTGCTCAACTAGATGGGCTCCAGTACCCCACATGGAGCGAGCTAAATCAATACTTGAGAGTTCCAAAACGCGTTGATTTTGCCAAAAATACAGCTAACGAGGTCCTTGGAGCCTATTCCAACATAAAAACAAGTATAAAGGAGCTTGATACACTCTGTACCAAGTGCCTTTCTTTGTAAACTTTAAGTCTTTGCAGCTTTTGGACATTGCACAATTTATTTGAACATTTGAAATTATGAACAATATCATTTATTATCTATCAACAATGCCGTGGCACCAAAGAAAACCAACGCTTGAACACCAACATTGGTTTGAAAGTCTTGTCGATATATTTTTGCTCAACAATTGTTGGACCTGTGTACTTGACCTTAAGGACATTAAAAAAGATTTGTCCGACATGGATATTAATTTTCTAAACATTCTTGATGAAATAGTTTCAAAAAAAGCTGAATTAACCCCGGAAAAAGCCCCTCACATTTTTTCAGAAATTTTTCATTCGCTCATGGACGATACATACCCTGAAGATATTTTAGGCAGACTTGAAAAATCCATTTTAAAAAATCAGTTAATAATACTTGATGGTCTTATTGTGAAAACGCCAACATCAGAAAAATTTGAGTTTATTAAAAATTTATCAAAGCAGGAGGGTAATTATTCCGCTTTAAGACGTTGGCCCAATTGGCCAAATAACCTTAAAAACAGACTTGAAACACTTCCCTCTCTTATAAGCGCAGTTCCTTTTTTAACTCATCCAAAATTTGGTACTTTTTTAACCAATAGAGCCACTGCAACAGAACTTATTCTGGAGTACAGAGAATATCCAAATACTAATATTGACCTTATGAACATTAAGCAAAAACAAATGCTTTTTGAGCTGTTTGGGTTTTGGATACAAGGCTTTGTAAGTGCGTTATGTAAAAATGTTTTTTTTAAACAAAAAACAATTAACAACAACTGGCAGATTTCCTGGTCCATAAGCTAAAACATGCATCGGACCTAACTTTACGATTGTGAATCTTTTGTTAACTTCCTGTAAATGGTCCTTGAGTTGATTCCTAAAAGCTTGGCTGTCATGTTTTTATCACCATCAGTAACCTCAAGTGTTTTCCTGATAAGCATGTCTTTTACGTTCTCAAGTGAAGTGCCAATGGGGACAGATATACTGCCATCCGGACCTGAATTTATAAAATTATTTTTCTGCCCCATGAAATGTACAGGAAGTTCCTGGGGGCATATTTCACTAGTCTGAGCAAAAATAACGGCTCTTTCAATAACATTTGAAAGTTCCCTTATATTACCTGGCCACGAATGATTCAAAAGCACGTCCATAGCCTCTTTGTTAATTGCGTTTACAAATTTATTGTGTTTTGCAGAAAACAGTTCAAAAAAATAACTTATTAGCTCTGGGATATCTTCAATACGATCGCGAAGTGGTGGTACACATAATTGCACAACTTCAAGCCTAAAGAGCAAATCCTCTCTAAAACTCCCCATTTTGACGGATTCTCTTAAATTCTTGTTCGTTGCTGCAATAACGCGCACATCAAACTTCATAGTCTTGGTGGAACCAATTGGACGAACTTCACCATCTTCAAGTACCCTTAAAAGTTTTGACTGCGTTGCTATTGGCATATCACCTATTTCATCAAGAAGTATGGTACCGCCGTTTGCAGCCTCAAAAAGTCCCTCTTTTGCATTTACAGCACCTGTAAATGCGCCCTTTTCGAAACCAAACAGTTCAGCTTCAATTAAATTTTCAGGAAGTGCAGCACAGTTAAGAGCAACAAAATTTTTACCGGCCCTTGAGCTGCAATTATGGATATTTTTAGCAACTAATTCTTTTCCAGTTCCACTCTCACCTGTTAGAAGCACACTGGCTTTTGTTGGCGCAACATGCTGAATCTGTTTTTTCAAATCGATTAAAGCCCTGGAACTACCAATTATTGTGCCCTTTTGCAGGTTGATAAAGGCTGCTGTGCTTTTATTTTTTTCACCATCAGACACATTCCTGCATTGTCCTTTTCTTTTTAAGGCAGCGTTAACCGCATCAAGCAGTGCCTTTCGCTTAAATGGTTTTGCAAGAAAATCAACGGCACCTAACTTCATTGCCCAAACAGCATCCTCTATACTGCCAAATGCTGTCATTAAAATAACTGGTGTATTATCGCCACAGGCTGAAAGCGTTTTTAAAAACTCCAAGCCACTTAGTCTTGGCATTCTAACGTCAGTAATAATTGCATCAAAATTGATTTTTGAAAAATCAGCATCTCCTGCACGCATAAGCTCCAAGGCTTCGCGTCCATCATTTGCTGTTGCAACTTCAAATCCTGAGAGTTCTAGAATTTTTCTGGTCGATGCCAGTGCCTGAGCGTCATCATCAACCAATAATACTTTAACCATTAATACACTACCCTCTTCATACAGGTTACGATCAAAAACAAAAAAAGTAAACTTATGGTCGCAACTCCTTGG
>CAZQUK010000260.1:0-5231 GCA_964596435.1 uncultured Oligoflexia bacterium | reverse complement strand
AATAAAATTTGCAAGCGTATCTTGTGCAGCAAGCGCCACTGCCAAACCACCAATACCAAGACCTGCAAGCAGACTACCAACCGAATAACCAAGGTTTTGAACAATAAGAAGCCCACCAATAAGAATAATAAAAACTCTTAGTGCTTTTCTAAAAAGAGGTAAAAACTGACGCTGCAAAACCTCATCATGTTTTGCCAGTCTTTCACCAAGAAAAAAAGCAAACACATCTGTGAGTCGATAAGTTAGCCAGATAAAAATTAAAGCAAAAGAAACCTTAAATGCCTCAAGAAAAAAAATCTTAAATCCACCGGTTTTTCAGGAAGAGGAAGAATGTTAATAGCGAAAAAAAATGCTCCAACGATAAAAATTGTCGATATAGGCGGTTTTATAGCTTCCGTAATACTAGAAATATATTTTGACACATAAGAAGAGCTTGAGTTTTTGATAATCTTCTGAAAGCGATTCATCAAATAGATATCAAAAAGCCTTCTTGCAACAAACCCCGAAAGAAGAATAATAAAAGACAAGATATACTGCCAATAAGGAAGCTTTAACTGAATAGAAATAAAATCAATAATATTTTGCATAATCCAACTAGTACCGATTAGTGATAATATAGATCCTTCCTAATATCTTTTCTTGAACTAAAAAATATATAAGGATCAGTAACCACGCGTGGAAACTGTTTATAATGAGATTGCCTTAGCGAAAACGCATAAAGATTCCCCGCCCCTGACAAAAAATACAACCTATTTGTTACAGGATTAAACACTGGTGAACCAGAAAAACCACTTTCATATCCAACGTTGTACCTATAAAGAAGTTTGCCGGTGTCTTTTTCTAAAACGTACAAATACTGCATGCTTGAACCAAAAATTACATAACTATCTGTTAAAATAATTCTGGTCGGCGTTCCACCATCAAGTTCAAATTTCCAATTAACTTTTCCCGTATCCTTATTAAGGGTATAAATCGTCCCTTCAGAAGAAGGTAAATATATTATATCGTTTTCTAACTCTATACGTTTGCTTCCACCCGAATCAAAGCGCCAAGATACTGCGCCATTTTTTCTGTTTAGTGCATAAAGAGCACCATCGTAGGATGGAACATAAACAATATCGTCCTTCATTACAGGACTTGCATCAACATCTGTAAACTTTGAGCCACGATGGATTTTTGTTTGCCAAATAAGACTTCCTGTGTCAGAAGCTAGCGACACCACATACCCATCGCTCATACCAACTATAACCTCCCCCTTATCAACAAACGGGGATGATGCTGCATGAATGGTTGCACTTTGTGCGGTTCTGCGCCTGTAGTGCCACAACCACTTCCCTGTTTCTGCTTCAAAAGCAAATACTGTATCATTGGAGGATGTAACAAAAATCCTGTCATCACTTATCGTGGGCTTTGATAAAAGTGTGCTTCTTACCTCATAGCGCCATAACACTTTCCCGCTCTCTAAATCAACCGCATATAAAAACCCATCTCCACCACCAAAATAAATCGTACCCTCATGCACTAAAAGTTCACTAAAAACCCCACCCTGTATTGGCAGGACCCAACGAACTTGTTGCATTATAGGATACAGCGAAATCAGACCTATGCTCTGGTTGCCAAAAACCAACGTATTACCAGCAACAACGGGGTTTGAATATTCGGCACCTTTATCACCAGCCTCAAAAGTACCGTGTGTTGACATTACCCATTTACGAATCAATATTTTTGAATCATCCCAAGAATTTTTATGAATATTTGGACTGGAACAACCTATCTGAGAAACAAAAAACACACCGAACAATATAGGGAGTACTATTTTATTTAATTTCATTTTTTGTTTTTATTCGATTTTACTTCTGTTCCTTATAAATTTTTGCCAGTTTAGCATATTCTGTGTCGGGAAGTTCAGTTAAAACACGGTCATAAATTTTAACCGCTTCATCTTTTTTACCCACCTGGTCATAATTTCTTGCAATAGACAAAAGAATATCGCCTTTTTGAAATTCAAATTCAAACCCTGCAGCTTTTTGTAATGACTCAATAGCTTTGTCATAATTTCCTGCATTTTCTAACGCGCGGCTCAACAGTGAAAATGAAAAAGCGGCTTCCAATTTACCTGGCGCCATCTTCACGGCTTTTTCATACCACTCAATTGAATCCTGAAATTTATTATTGTCAAAATACAAATTGGCAAGCGCTACTGATGCCTCAAACCCTGGCCTTGAGTTCTTATAAGTGCTAACGACGTCTTTAAGCTTTTTTATTGGCCCAGAAAATACAGCTTCAACATCCACTACTTGATCTGATTTATTCTTATCCTTATTTAATTCACCGCGAGTAGTTTCAATCTCATTTTCCGCTAAAAATAGCTCATTTTTCCCAATAATTTCCCTTTTAGACTGATACTGAAACCAAAACGTAATACCCACACCTATAAGAACAACCCCAACGCACACAATAAGGATGGGCTTTTTATGTTTTGAAACATTTGAAAAGATTTGCTGCAAAAAAAGGAAAAACCTATCCGGTTCTCTATACTTCTTTTTGGGATTTTTTTTATCTTCTCTTTGTTCTTTGGTACTTGCCAATAATTCGCTTGCTTTTGGTGTCATAAGTTATTGTTTAGAAGACTATTCTGGGCTTGTCAAAAGGAATTGACGTGGTTACGCTAAAACTATTGGGGGAAATAATATTATGATCAACAACCGCAAGAAAGCTCTCAAAAATTGGCCACTTGCCACATTAGCAAATTTACTGTTTCTGGTGCTTATAAATACTTTTTTGGCTTTGCCCGACGCGTCAGCAAGAGATCTGCACGGCCGCTTTGGTCTTGGTTATAATTCTGAATTTTCAAATTTTAAAAGTGAAAATGGAATCCCAGGAATTAGTGTTAAGTATGGTTTCACTCGCGACTTTACCGGTGAAGTAATTACAGGAATTGGCACAACAACACCAACAAACTATGTATATGCTGTAAAATTTCATAAAAATATTTTTTATGAAACAAATTTGAACTTTTATTTCTTTTTAGGCGGAGGACTTGTGGGGGCCAGTACCAAAAGTGGCGCTGAATTTTTAACCGGATTTGGTGTGGAATTTTTTATTCCTGGCATTGAAAGTGTCGGTCTCTCCATGGAAACGGGGGGAAGTATGAATAATTTAAGTGGGTCTTTTGTTTTTCAGACAATGGGAGTAAGTTTTCTAAATGCAGGTATGCATTTTTATTTTTAATAACAGATGACAATGAATAAAAGAGAAAAACCATTTTTTAGAATCATAACTTTAATATTGTCTCTTTCCCTCTTTATCTCCTATCAGTCTACAGCAAATGAGGTAAGTACGGATCAACCCGAAGAAGAAGATTACAATGGAAGCCCATATACAAAATATGGCGAATTTGGGGAACGGCAGGAGGAAGAAGAATCAATTTTATTTTTTCAATACGGCAGATTCTATGGCGTTGGGCTCGGTGTGGGCACGCAGGGGGTAACTGGTAACAGAGGGCTCCTATGGGAAGGCGGCTTTCCTGTTTTTGATTTTAAAATACATTATTGGTTTGATTTTAATTTTGCGCTCCAAATGGGGGTCTATTTGGCCAATCATTCCTATTACGACGGCATGCTAAAGGACACGGTTGGCGTGAGTGTCAACCGCATAGGAATTGATGTAAAATATTATTTTGATGTTAGAGATACGGCTGCTCCAATTAGTTTTGCTAACCCATTTATTATTTTGGGTGGTGGCAGTTTTACTAAAACTGAAATATCAGAAAGTTTTACAGATGAACCTGGGGCAGATAGTGTTTTTGGAGTAAGCGTTGGCGGCGGTCTTGAATTTGCACTAAAACCAAAAAAAGTCTATATGGTAGTTGAAGGAAAGTTTCACCTTGTAAGTTTTGCAGATAGCATATCAAACAGATTTGAACCTGAAATACCAAATCTTAGTGGGTACTTATACACAACCGTACTAAGCATTATGTTTACTTGGTAAATAAAAACCTCACAAATTTAGCTCAAACTTCTAAGAATAATTCAAATGCCGGTGTTTAAGGTAAATTACTATTTTCTAACTTCGATATAAAAAGTGCTACCCACTCCAAGCTTACTATCTGCCCAAACACTTCCGCCATGAGCAAGTGCAATATGTTTTACAATTGATAAACCAAGACCCGTTCCACCAACTTTTCGGCTCCTAGCCTTATCGATCCTGTAAAAACGCTCAAACACCCTGATCACATGTTCCTCTGGGATACCAACCCCTTCATCTGATACACAAATAACAACAGATGTAATCCGTTCTTTTGTAAATACTTTTACGTTCTGCCCGCGCTCACTGTATTTAATTGCATTATCTATCAGATTAACCATGGCCTGCTCTAAAAGTTGTGCATTTATTAATGCTTGAAGCTTCTCTGGACAAGTAAGTAGTACTTTTATGTCCTTTTCTTTGCTTCTAATTTCACAATTTTGAATTGCAGATAAAAGAACAGGTTTTATGTTATCTCTGGTTTGATCAACCTTTCCCTCTCTTTCAATTCTGGAAAGGGTTAAAAGATCATCAATAATTGAATTTAGACGCTTTGAATGGCGCAAAATGATATCTAAAAACACTCGACGTTCTTTTGCATCGTCAATGGCGCCATCAAGTAAGGTTTCAACAAAACCATTTATTGAGGTTAGTGGGGTTCTAAGTTCATGGGAAACGTTTGCAACAAACTCACTTCTTTGCCTTTCCAGATATTTTAGCTTTGTAACATCATCAATAACAACAAGGACGCCTATTGGTTCGTTTTCTTCACCGAAAAGTGAGGTTCCATGCAATTGAAAATATCGCTCTCTTAAACCCTGGGCTTTTATTTCTTCTTCACGAGGGAACCCTGACTCCATTGTTCGTCTGATAAAATCAACCAAGTCAGAGTTTTTTACAACTTCTTCAAGTTTTTTGCCTTTGTCAGCATTCATATCAAGCATCAACATATTTGATGCAGCAGGATTAAACTCAATAACATTCCCCTCTTTATCAACGGCCAGTACACCTTCGACCATACTTGAAAATGCCGCCCAAAGAAAATTTTCTCTTTTTAAATAGTTAGAAGACATATTTAAATTATTCCTTGAACCTGTAACCAACACCGCGAACGGTTTCAATATAGTTTTCAAAATTTCCAAGTTTACGTCTTAACCCTAATATTTGAACATCCACTGACCTTGCGGTTACAGGATAATTGTCTC
>CAZQUK010000259.1:0-5242 GCA_964596435.1 uncultured Oligoflexia bacterium | reverse complement strand
CTGCTTGGTATACCAACGCCTGAAAAAATGTAAGAAAAACAAATTTTAAAAAGTAATACGCTGAAATTATTTAGCCTTTTTTGTTAGTCAGCACTTAAAAGCAATGCGGCTTATGCGGCCCTAGCTTTTGAACTCGGTATTGCCTTAAGATAATCATTTATCTTTTTTAACCAATTAAAAGACGCTCCTCTTTCGAGAGCAATTTTTCTTGAAACATTAACCTCTATTTCTGATGCAACCACAACGACATGACCGTGTCTCCAATTAATAATTAACCCAGCCCCGTATGACCCGCAAGATCCCTTAAAACTTGGAATATACGAACAACACTTTCTTTGTTTTTTTCCGGTTCTATTTAAGGAATTAAAATTAACAACCGGGGTCCAGACCCCCTTAAAGGTCACACCACGTCTTCCTTGCACTTCATCAAAAGCTATAAAACCTTCTATGTCTGAAAATGCTACCCACACAAGTTCACGTTTTTTTGATGCTGATTGTTTTAAATTCACAAGTAGTCCGTCTGTTTTATCTTTTTCAACATTAACATCAAAGCAAAATGACTTTTCAAGAGTAAGCAGTGTCAAATAGGTTTCAGATAAGGTATCATGAAACCATTCGAGCCAATCGTGTGCAAGAAGCAGGCGCTTCTTTCTTTCGGCCTCTTGAAGTTTCATTTCAAGTGTTGACTCAAGCTCTTCAAGCGCATCAACAACCGGGCGGCCTTCAAGTAGCATGCTCGAAGTTCCCTTTAAGGTATGTATAAGGTGATAAAAATTACGAGTATTTTCTATTGTCCTATTTTTTGAAAGTTCAACAAGAAGATCCTTAGCCCTTGATACAAACACAAATGCATCAATTAAAAAAGCTCGCAAAACCTCATTAGAACACTTATTCATACATAAGATTATTCGGTAAATTCTTAAAATTCCTAAAAAAAAAGAATAGTCGCACCCACCTTCAGCCTTACTTCGGCACAAACTATCACACCAAAACAACTTCAAGCTATTATTTACATTAAATAAAAACAACCATCTAATTTGAGACGCGGGGCACACCCCATATCTTGCCCGTAAGTTTACTGGCTATCCTCCCGGGTATGCACTTGACGTAACCTGTGCCTGATTTCATTGATCTTTTCAACCAAAAGTGACGTCAAGTGCATACCCAGGGCTATCCTTAATAAAATTAATCCGCCCACCCGCTTTAATTACTGCTATTTCGCGTTCATTA
The DNA here is from genome assembly GCA_964596435.1 of uncultured Oligoflexia bacterium. GTDB lineage: Bacteria > Bdellovibrionota > UBA1018 > UBA1018 > CAZQUK01 > CAZQUK01. Next base: position 4,012 of record CAZQUK010000259.1, on the reverse strand, counting down.
AGATCAAACGCTAGGGGTATTTCAGTACGGCTTGTTTTATTTTTTAAAATAAGATTCTTTCCCTTTTTAAAATCAGACAAATTAATTTCAATTTCGTCGTTTGCATTAATTTTTGAATAATCCTCTTTATTAATAAACTGAAGAGGTAAAATACCAAAATTTATTAGGTTGGCTTTATGAATTCGCTCAATTGCAACAGCAACGACTGCTTTTACCCCAAGAAACATTGGACAAATTGCAGCATGCTCCCTTGATGAACCCTGACCGTAGCTATCTCTTGCAACTATAATGTTAAATAAACCTCCATCAACATTTTTCTGGCACTTAATATGAAATTCAGGATCAAGCGATTCAAAAACAAACTCAGAATATTTTTTAATATTTGATCTGTATTTAAGTCTACTCCCGGCCGGCATAATATGATCCGTGGTTATCTTATCTTCTAGTTTAATTGTAACCCTGGCTTTTAAGTTTAGAGGAAGTTTAATATTTTTTGGCGGATCACCAATGTTTGGACCTCTTTTAATTTCAGCACTAAATGTAGGTTTATACACCAGTGAATCATCAATAAAAAACTCATCTGGCATGTTCGCTGGCTCAACGTCTGCAACCTCTGTTGGATCTGTTATCACTCCACTTATTGCACTATAGGCTGCGGCTTCTGGACTAAGAAGGTATATCGAAGCCTCCTTGGTTCCAGATCTTCCAAAAAAGTTTCTGTTATTGGTCCTTAAACTAATTGAACCTGTTGCAGGTGCCTGCCCCATTCCTATACAAAAACCACAGCATGGTTCAAAAACCCTGGCCCCAGCATCAACGATGGCGGCAATATCACCCGATTTTGCTGCCATCGAAAAAACCTGTTTTGAACCTGGGATTACCACAAGGCTCACGTCTTTATGAATTTTCTTACCTTTAAGTATCCTTGATACTGTTGCAATGTCCTTAAAAGATGAATTGGTGCACGAACCAATACAGACCTGATCAATTTTCTTGCCCTTGATTTCTCTAATTTCAACAACATTATCGGGGCTGTGTGGTTGAGCAATCATGGGAATTAAAGTAGAAAGATTAATATCAATTGTTTTAAAATAGCCCGCACCCTCGTCGGCCCTTAGCTCTGTCCAGACACTTTCTCGTTTTTGTGCCTTAAGAAAAGCTTTTGTTGTTTCATCGCTTGGAAAAACAGATGTTGTAACACCAAGCTCGGCACCCATATTTGTTATTGTTGCACGCTCTGGAATTGTAAGAGTCGAAACCCCTTCGCCACCATACTCAACCAGACAATTAACGTTTCCTTTTGTGCTTAAAATGGATAGTAATTTTAAAATCACATCCTTTGCTGAAACCATTGGGCGCAATTTACCAGTGAGGTTAACTTTTATGACCTTAGGTACAGTAATGTTGTATTCAGTTCCTGCAAGGGCAAGAGCAATATCAAGCCCTCCGGCACCAATTGCAATCATACCGAGACCGCCACCTGTTGGCGTATGAGAGTCTGAACCCAAAAGTGTTTTTCCGGGAATTCCAAATCTTTCAAGATGAACCTGGTGGCAAATACCGTTTCCTGCTTTTGAAAACAGAAGTCCGTATTTATCTGCAATGCTCTGCAGATATCTGTGGTCGTCGGCGTTTTCAAAACCATCTTGCAAAGTATTGTGATCGATGTAACTTACGGAAAGTTCTGTTTTAACTTTTGGAATACCAAGACTTTCAAACTGCAAATAAACCATGGTACCAGTGGCATCCTGTGTAAGTGTTTGATCAATACGAATACCGATTCTTTCACCTTCTTTGTATTCTCCACAAACCAGATGTGATGTTAATATTTTTTCGACAATATTTTTTGGCATATTTCTATCTCCCTATTGTGCATTATTTGGTTAAATTAATATTTAAATAAAACTATTTACCGACATACTGCTCTACAATTTCAACAAGCTGTTCGGGATCCACAGGCTTTTCCAAAAAATCGTCTGCGGGAATACTTTTTTTGTCATCAATTGTTGCAGTAAATGCCATGTTAAATTTCTGATTAATTGCAGACAGTATAACTATTGGTATATGCTTTGTTGCCGGATCAGATTTCAGATCTCTGCAAACCTCAAAACCCGCAATTGGGTTTTCTGGAAAAATCACATCCAAAAGGACAAGATCAGGTTTTAGCTTTTTAACAACAGACACAGCATCCTGATTGTCCGTGTGGGTTAGAATTAAATATCCATGCTGACTTAAAACAAGTTGTGTGGTTTCAATAAAATCAAGGTCATCATCAATTATTAATATTTTTTTACTTGAACTCATTTATACACCTACCAGATTTATGGTTCATCAACCAAAACACAATATTCAATTGCCTTTTTTAACAGCGGGGAATCGGGATTTATTAATAATCCGGATTTATACGCATTAAGGGCCCGAGCAAGTTCACCCCTTTTTTGATACATATTTCCCAGATGGTAATAAGCAATTAGGTTACCACGAGTTAATTTTACAACTTTTTCAAAACATTCTACCGCTTTATCAACATTACCTGTGTATTCATACGAAACACCGAGATCACAAGCCACAATGGACCACTCGGGAAACTCTTTATGAAGTTCCGAATAAATCTCAATAACTTTATTGTGTTTTAGTTGATATTTATAACACCGCCCGAGCCAATACTTAGCCATCTTAAAATCTGTATCCAGCTTAATAACCTTTTTAAAAAGATCTTTTGCTTGTTGAAAACGAGCCCTGTAAAATTCACAAATTCCAAGCTCATAATGTGCAAGCACACTTTGTGGATCCTGGGCAATAACGTATTTAAAACCTTCAGCAGCAACAAGAATATTTCCATCAAGAAAATTGATCCGACTCAGAAGCATTTGAATACTAGGACTTCTTTTTTGTTCATTAGTTAATTTACTGATTGCTGATAGGACCTTTTTAGTATCATGAAGATTAATTAGATCATTAAGCGTAAGATCCGATACATGACTCAAATCGACCATGGTATTCCTCTAAATATTTGTATTGATTACAAAATTATCCAATACTTATTTTTAGTATAAATTACAAAAAGATGCCATATATATTGTATTCGGCACGAGCGCAAATAACGCGCCGGGCTTTTTCAAATAACCACGCGCTCTTTATTACCGAAAATTTACGATTTGAAATTCAAAAAAATTGAGGTTTTTAGACGTAACTACTAGAAATAATTGATGTTTTTTTCGGTGTGTTTGTTAATTATCCTTAACCCCAGAGTTCTTGATTAAGCGCATCAAGAACGTTTCAATCTTACAATCAGGAATACACTAGAACGTCAAAAAAAAGGGGGGGGGAAATGATACAAACTCACCAGCAAATGAAATAGTCAATATGCAAATGCCGACATGATAATTAATGTCTACGAAAAACCCGGACTTTCTGACTAATATTACTTAGCCGTACTTGCGCCACCAATGTTTCCACGTTCCCGCACAGAGTCTGATGTGGTGACCTGTGTTTTAATTTCCACAAAAGGAAGCCCACGACAAAGATCTGATATGGAATTTAGAGCATATAATGAAACTGGTTTTGTTTTAACTTCTGTTTTATTCTCCCTAAAAAACCCATCAAGTATTTTTTGCATGTCCTCATCTTTTACAAGCGCAAAATTACCCTCAAGGTTGTTGGGATATTTTGAATCATTTTTATTAAAATTATACTTTTTTAGAAATTCTTTGTAGTTAAGACAATAATCACTTGCAACATCTGCAAGTTTTTCTACTTTCCCGTCTTTTTCATAAAACCACTCAATTTTTTTGACTTTACAATTATCGTCAAAAATATATTTAGTAATGTGCCTCTCACCTTTTGTGTTTTTGTAAGTTGTCGTAAGCAATGTTGTAATTTTTTTTGTACGTTTACTTGAATATATCTGTACCTTACCATTTTCGGCAATTTCCTGGGGCCTTGAATAAAAGCTGTAAGTCTTGATTTCAGCGCCCAGGGCCTCATCTTTTCTTAAATTCAGACAACCAGG
>CAZQUK010000258.1:0-5269 GCA_964596435.1 uncultured Oligoflexia bacterium | reverse complement strand
TAATGCCCCTGTCGTTTTATTTGAAACGCTATAAGAACCAATACCGTTTAATCCTTTCATGTAAACGTGATCCCCGTCAGAATCCATTCTAACAACCGTTGCATCAAATATTGTTGATGTGCTCGTTAAAAATTCTAAAGTTCCAGAGTTATTTGTAAAAATAGCCATTTCGTTTTCACTAACTCCGGTTACGTAAACATGACCCTCAGGGCTTACTGTAACATTTATTGGGCTTAAAAGACCGTCTGCTGTACCACCTTGTGAATCATCTCTGAAATATCCGACATAAGATAACGGCTCCACAGCACCAACAGTTACCGTCACTGTTTTTGTGGATGAATATTCCGCCCCATCCCATATTTTGTATGTAAATGAATCTGATCCTGTAAAACCGCCATCTGGTGTAAAAGAAAAAGTACCGGCATTCACATCTATAATCGCAGCAGTTCCATTGGTACCATTTGAAACTATTTCAAAACTTAAGGTATCACCATCGGCGTCTGACCCCGATAGAGTACCATTATAAACAGTGTCTTCTACCGTACTAAATGAAGCATCGCTTGCTACAGGGGCATCATTTTGAGCAGTAATATTAAATTTCACTTGTACCGCTGTTGTACTTAATTCTTCGCCATCATAGGCTTTTACAGTAAACGCCACAGTATCGTTACCGTTTACATTTGAATCTGGCTTCCAGTACCAGGAATTTCCAGTCGTTAATCTATCCCCTGAATTTACCGCTGTGGAACAGGTACCTTCAGTTGCAAGCGTACCCGATGAAAGTGTTATCATTTGAATCTGAATTGTACTGCTGCCACCTGATTCATTTGCATTTGCAATAACGTCATCATAACTGATTTCAATACAGTCATCTTCAGTACCAGAAAAATTTGAAATAAAAGTTAGGGTAGGTGTCGTTGATGCACTAGCAGAACTACCAGACCCTGAAGAACTTGTAGTTGTAACTGCAGCACTTGATTCCTCGGTGCGAATTAACTCGGGAGCTTCACAAGCCGCAAAGAAAAATGATGGCAATATTAATACTGGCAGCCAGTGCTTACTAATCAACATACGTCCTTCCTTGTTTCCGACCATATGCGTCAATTATACACTGATGCTGTGCGTTATCAAGGGTTGTGCGTTTGTTTTTCTTTATTAATTTCGGGGTGTTATACTGGTCATCGTTAATTCTTAACAATTCCGGAACCCCAATCGGAAATGAGTGAGCGTGGCCCACGAGGATCTTCCTTTATTTGTCGTATTTTCCATAATTTGCCCTACAATAGTATTAAGGGGTTTCACGGAGGAATAATGGTAGGACCGTTAATCTTTAAGGGCTTGTTGTACTCAACATTATTGTTGCTTATACAGCCCCACACTCCGTACAAAGCAGCGGAAGTTTCTTCAAACATCAAAGCAGTTTCTCAAAACAGTAAGTACACATACGTTGTCAAAAATGGTGACTACAAAGGCTTAAAAGCAATCTCAGAAAAACTGTATAAAACCTGGCGCAAGTGGAAAGAAATTGCATCTTGGAATAACATTAAAAGCCCATACACTTTAGAAATTGGGCAAATCCTAGAACTAAAAATTATTCCAAACAATTATAAAACCGGAATAATTTCAAAAAATGGTTCTGATGCTTTAATGACCAATTCTTCATATACAGTTAAAGAAGGCGATGGATTAGGCTTAAGTTTTATTTCTTTGCGCCTTTATGGTTCAAACAAATATTGGTTAGAAATTGCAAAAATTAATAATATCAAAAAGCCATACTCGGTTTACAAAGGTCAACTTTTAAAACTAAACCGCGCATCCACACTGAAACCTGAGGAATCAGAGAAACTTGTTTTATCCTTCTGGCGAAAAAGATTAAAAGTTGAAATAGTAGGTTCAAAACACGGCATAAAACGTACTCAAATTGCCAACACTAATGCGAATGAAAAAACAAAAAAAGAGGAGGAACTCCTTGAGAAAAGCGCTGTCTATGAAAACGAAGAAATATATACCGAGGAAATGCAAGAAGAACCCTCAGTGCCAGAACCACCGATAATAACAAATCTTGAACCAACAAAAAAAATAATATTAAAGAAACAAAACCTTGTTAGAACCGCGGCACTTGTTCCAGAAGCAAAAGAAGAACTAATGAAACTTCCCCCCCCCGAACCCGAAAGCGCTGAAGAGTTTTACAATAAAGGCAAAGAACAATTTGATGGTGGAGAATACGAAAGAGCCCTAGCAAATTTCAAACAAAGCCGAACACTTAATGAAGAGTCCTTACCTTCTTGGTTTTTTGAAATTCGCACCTTAAAGTTACTTGAACAAGACGATGAAGCCAAAAAAACCGCAACACACTTACTAGACGAAAGGCCAGAGCTTAAAAATCTGCCAATGTTCAGAACAATGTTTTCAAATAAAGGTCAAGAATAGTTTCATGAACACAGGACCATTTAACTTTAAGTTTTTTTTTTGATATTAATTATTTTTAACCAGCTATCTTTTGGTGCCACAAACAACAATCAGCAAGAAAATACAGCCAACTCAAAAAACACTAAAACCACAGAACACACCCCCCCCACGCCACCAAACAATACAAAAGATAAAACCGCAAAACTTGTACCCACAAATCTTGGTGGAGAGAGTATTAATAATTTAACGTGGAAAAAACCCGACAAGATTAAAGTTATTGACCGGGCAAAAGGAGAAATATTTGAATCGGTGGCAATAATGAAGGGTATTTTCGGCAAGGAAGACTGGACCCTTGTTAGAGAGGACAACCTAGTAGACATCAAGGACAGATCAACCGGTCAATTTACCCATGAGATAGTAATTAACAGCAACATTATGCCTTTAGAGTTTTTAGCAATTGGACCGATGGGGGAAATTGAGAAACAAGAATTTGCTTTATATTTTCCTGACTGGAAAGAATATAAAGAAGAGGCAGAAAAAGATCCACCAAAAAGAATATTCTTTACTTCAGGGCTTGGGTTAACACAAATGAGCTATAGCGAAACAGGTGTAGAGGATATTTCAGAATATGCAATTACTATTAAAGCATTTTTACTTTATTTAGTTATGCCACCAGATTGGGATTTAGGTGGTAGCGTATATTACACGCTATTACCCATTTCTAGCACTTCAGAAAATAAGGCCAGATTTTTAGGTTTAAATTTTAGATTTGGATATTCGCTTCCATATATTAAAAAACCATGGCGTATTACACAACCATGAGTGTTGATAATAACGCGTATGGATTTAAAGGAATGTCAGGACCACAATTTTTTCCGCTCCTAAGACGAGAGCTTGAAAACGGCAAGTCAGCTTTTGGATATTTAAAATATTCACCTGTTAATACATCATTTACAAGTATTAGTTTTTCAAATCAGGAATTCGCTTTTGGCGGAGGATGGATGACACCAATTAAGGGCGTAAGATCGCTTTCATTAAATCTTGACGTAGCAACAATTGGGCTAAAAATAAAAAACGTTGAAATAAGCAACACATCAATTTCACTAAGTGCGGGCTATGGGTTTTGATATTTTGAATTATGCATCAAAAAGTAAAACCGTATAAAAGCCCATTTTAAAAACCTATTTTTCCGGATAAAAGGTCGCATCAATCATTTTGCGTACTGACGCATATGGTGCCTTAAGATAAAAAGCAGTTCCCGGAAGCACCACACCCACAGTTTTTGCGCCTGCAAGTGCGCTAATTTTTGCGTCTGAAATTTTTAGTAAATGATCTGCTAACATTGCACCAATAGATGCCGCAAGCTGCCGTGATCAACGAAGTAAACTAAGAATTAGTTATATAGTCATAACAAGAATAGTACCATTGTAACACACATATAAGGTTATAATTACATAATGTTATATTGCTGTATGTCCAGTATTTGACACCGTTTACTGGACAGTATAAAATACAACTATGATGATCACAAATGTTATCAAGAACAGAATTAGGGAGATTGGCACAGGGCGATTATGGAAAACATCCGATTTTCCAGATTACAAACCTATGACCGTTGCTAAGATTTTATCACGGCTTGCAGCTCGTGGTTTCATAACAAAAATTAAAAATGGAACTTACTTCTACGGAAAATCAACACCTCTAGGTATTACCACTGCACAGCCGAACGAAATTGCAGATAAGATACTACCTGATCAATTTATTGGTGGACTTCATGCTTATTATAACCTTGGGCTTACCACGCAGATCCCAGCATCAATTGTGATTGTATCTTCACATAGAAACAATATTCATAAAGCTAAAATTAAAAGACGTAATGTCACACATCTTAAGGGCGCTACAAAAGAGGAATTCTGGATTTTTGAGGCGCTAAGGAACATCAAAAACATTCCTGACTGTTCGCCACATGTTGCCATTAAAAAGATAAAAGTGTTTATAAAACATAAAGGCATATCTCTTGTTAGACTTTCAAAATATGTACTGCATGAACCGCCAAGAGTACGAGCACTTATTGGAGCCATTGGCCAGGATCTTGGAGCAGATGAAAAGGTACTTTTAAATATTAAAAAGAAAATCAATATGCTTAGTACATTTAAAATTGATGTTCAGGATTCTCTGAAATACGCTAAGGATTGGAACATTAAATGAAGTTACTTCACGAAAGAGAAGATTTTGAAGATCTGTTAAACACCACGAGTTCTGGCTCAGGCATTCCCCTACCCTTTGTCATAAAGGATTACTGGGTTACTGAAATTCTTCGCGTTCTACAGAAATCAGAACTTAATGGAAGTTTTCAATTCAAGGGCGGCACATCCCTTTCAAAAGCATATAAAATTATAAACAGGTTTTCTGAAGATATTGACTAACCCGTTGTTTTGTTTTCTAAGTTCGCGATTTCACGACCATCATGAAAAAGCGAGTTTAAAATTGGGAAAGCGTAGGTTGCAGTATTTTTTACATACACTCGCGCGCACATCAGTTCCCGGTCATTTTTACGTAATTTTTTATTTGAGCAAAATATTTTTATGTTGACAATGTTTTGGTTTATTTTTTATTTGCATATTTATTTTCAAAAAACACCTTATTTTAGGCCCTATTCTGCACACACGGGCCTCACAAACGCTCTTTGACTTAAATTGTTTGCGCACTTCATTGCTTTTTTATTTTGTAGTCTAATAGCGTTTTAAGCACAAAAATTCGTTTTTAAAAACCCGTGGTATGGTCGGTTTTTCCAAGCCCAAAGAAAGGATTATTTATGTTAAACCTTAAAGACCTATCCGACACTACTTTGCTTTTTAAC
>CAZQUK010000257.1:0-5290 GCA_964596435.1 uncultured Oligoflexia bacterium | reverse complement strand
CCCCAGTAATTAATAAGCTTAGCGGTTATAAGACCTGGTTTTCCATCACCAATTTTTACTCCATTAATACTCGTTGCAGGAACCATACAATAAGGAGTGCTTGTTAAAAAAGCCTCATCGGCCATACATAAATCATAAAGATCCAAATTTTTCTCACTACACTTAATACCAAGCTCCAAACATATTTTCATTATGTATTGCCTTGATACTCCTCTTAAAATATTTCGAGGTTCTGGTGTAAAAAGTTCTCCATCTTTTACTAAAAATACATTTGAACCCGTGCCTTCAGCAATAAAATTATCCGTATCAAGAAGCAATGCCCAAGCATGAGGACCAATTTCTCGCATTTCAAGGTTTGCCATTTGGTAGTGAAGCCTGCTTCTGTTTTTTACTTTTGGTTCAATTAAAGATGCAGGCACTGTTCTTTGAGAGGGAACATACAAACTAATTCCTTCAACATAATGTGTATAAGTTGCTCCAATTGTCCAGCGCAGAGGAAAAACTGCAATTGTTACATTTGGCCTTAATGAGTGACCACAAACATCATGATAAATTGGCAGTATTCCACGTGTAACATTAATAAGGGGTCTCATTTCTTCTTTTTCATTAAAAAAATGTGCATTCCGTTCCATTGTTTCATAATAAATTTCGCGCATTTTCTCTATTGGCATTGGGTATGGAATTTTAATATATTTCATTGAAGCATAAAGTCGCTCTAAATGCTCATCAACCATAAAATGTTTATGATTAAAAGTACGCATCATTTCAAAAACGACATCGCCAAACATTAAAGCTGAATCATAAATAGAAATTACAGCTTTTTTATGCCCAACAAACTCACCATCTACGTACGTAATAAAATCTGGAAGTTTATTATTACCTGTCATACGCCTCCTTTAAACAAAATACTTACAATAAAAAGAACAACACAGATTCTAACTGTGTTGGCGTTTATAAGTTTCAGGAATCAAATGATAATTTTTTTCATACCAGGGTATTATTTCCTGAATACTAATTAACGTTTTTTTGGTTCCCAAGTCATTAAACAACCTTGAGATGAAGTTATATTCTTCCTTTGTATTAATATCCAGAACAATTTCAGGTCTCGCAAACTCACGTGGGCACATCACCGTTCCTAACTTGAACCTATTGGGATTATTATAAAAACTTTCATGTACATGTTCACGCGAGCGCGCATCGTTAATATTGTTGTGTATCCAAGATAAGGCTTCAAAACTAAAAACCTCGGCCCCAAGGCCATCGGGATAAGAATTTCCCATTACTGGGCCTACGTTTGAAGCAAAATCCACATCACTGTTTAAATAATACTTAATGATTCTATCAACTTCACTTGGATGAATAAGAGGGTTATCGGCACACACCCTAACAACTACATCCGCCTTGTGGCGCACCGCGGCCTCGTAAAATCTTGAAACTAAATCGTTCTCACTACCTCTAAAACATGCAACAGCAAGCTCGTTTGCTCTTTTTTCTAGTGGATCATTTTCCTCGGTTTTAGGTGCTGCTAAAACAACCTGTGATATAAGTTCAGATTTCAAAGCACGCTCTACAACATGGTCAACAAGATACTTATCGCCAAGTTTCATTAATGATTTTTGAGGGAGCCTATTTGAACCCATTCGGGCTTGTATAATACATACAATTTTATTATTTTTGTTTTTCATGTTTTTATATCCTTCTTGTAATAATTAGGAATTCATCACACATTTTTTGTTCGTCGATTTTTTTTTGTAAACTTGGAAGAAGTTTTAAAATATCACTTAACAAAGAGCTTTGCTTGTTCAACTTATTATTAAGAAAAATGGTTTCCATAAGCTCCGATATATCTTGGCCATAATACCAAATATGAGTTGGCTCAAAACCAAATTCATAAAGAAATTTTTTTACAGATTTTTCAGTAAATATACTTAAATGATTTGGTGGCAGCATATGTCGTGCAATTAAATCCGGAAACATAATATTTGAAAAAGCGCTTAGTGATGGATGATGTGGAAGTTCTAAAACAAGACACACATCTTTTTTTGCAAATTTTGATACTACACTTAATATATTTTTTGGGTTTGCAACATGCTCAAGAACACTAATGAGTGAAATAACATCTGCTTCTGATAAAAAGCCAGCCCCATTTTGTTCATTAATTTTAATATTCTTAACATTTAAGCCAAATTGTTTAGCCAAAAATATTTCATCTGGATCAATTTCAAAACCCAAGGTATCCCATCCAAGATTTTTTGCAGCATAAAGCACCTCTCCAGACCCGCAACCAATATCCACCCACTTTCCAAATTTACCCAAAACATCTGTAACAAAACTTACTTTGGGTTTTGCAATTTCATTTACACGTATTTTATACAAGTCTTTTTGAACAAGGTCCCTAGAGGGTCTTAAGCTTATTTCTTTAATATTATTCTCATAATAATTTAATAAGCTTTCGTTATTGGGTGGATTTTTAATATATACATGTGTACAGCTTAAACACGCTACATACTCAAATCCATATATACAAACAAGACTTTCAAAACCACTTTCACCACAAACAGGACAATTCACATTTATTGTATTTTTTGAGAATATTTGTGCATCTTTTGATCTTTTTTCAATAGATTCAAGTCGCCATGCAGATGAACGTTTTAGCTTTTTTAGATTAATACTTTTAGAATACTTTTCAATTATTTTGTTATTCTGCATTTTATTAAACCACCACCATTAACCATTCACAAAACACTCGCTACAAGTAGTTAGCGCCAATTTCACGCGTTTTTATAACCCGGCTTGGTACTCCAACTGATACAGTATTTGAGGGAATATTATTAACAACTGCCGCTCCCGCACCTATAACAGAATGCTCACCAATTTGTATATTATGAATGACAGTTGCGCCAATTCCTAATGCTGAATATTCACCGATTACGACCCACCCACCTGTATGCACACCAGGAGCAATACTTGCAAAATCTGAAATATTATTATCGTGATCGAGTGAAGAAGATGTGTTAACGGTACAATGCTCACCAATAGAAGTGCCAGAATTTATAACAACACCAGCCATAACGACACAACCTGCTTCTATTTTAACATCAGCACCAATAATAACACTTGGATGAATTGCTGTTACAAAGCCAAAAGAAGGCTTAATATCCATTATTTTATTAACAACAAGCGACCTTTTCCAATTATCACCAACGGCAACAATACCTTTATTTATTTTAGTATTAGTTAAAAAACTTTCATCTCCCAATATGGGGTACCCTAAAAAATCTTTTTTTCCGTTATCCAAGTCAATTATTCCAACAATTTTATACTTAGCCTGGTTTTCAATAATATCTATTACAACCTTGGCATGTCCACTTGCGCCAAAAATTAATATTTCTTCCATATTCACACCATTCTTATTTAATTATTAATATTTTCGTAACATAAGTTTAAATTTTCTAAAACATGCAACACATCAAGATTTCTTAATTCTAATATTTTATATGCGTTATGAAACCTTTTATCATTAATTACACCCCAATACCACTCCCCTAAAACAAGCGGCTTATGTTCATCTTGGGAACCATTATTATGGCTAAGTTCCATGGCAACTACATTATCTTTTACAACATCCAAAAAGTCACAGATTTTAAAACTGCAGGCATTGGAAGCCAAAAGTAAATGCCCAATATTTAGATTCACTAACACATCATGATTATTAATTTTATCAAAAAGAACGGAAAATTCCTCTGGCCTTTGCATTAAAAGATATTTTGATTTTGTTATAGAACCTTCAGTTTCAAGGGCAACTTTAACATTATTATTTTTAGCAAAATCATAAATCACCGATAGAGATTCAAGCAATGAATTAAATGTTTTATTGTAATCGTCTACATTTTTATTTTCAAAATTAAAATCATAGTTATTTTGTTTACTTGTAAATTTTGTAGGATCCACTAAAAACCCTGGGTGAATTGTATAAAGCATAGAACCCACATCACTTGTGAACCTAATAGAATTCAATACAAAATCTATACTTTTTTGTTTTACAACTGGATCCAACGAAGCAATATTAAGCACAAAAGAATCTTTTCCTGGCGGAAAATAGTTGTGGGTCAAAAAATTTAAGTTTCTACCCCGAATTACGCTAACTGGATCTACTAAAAAAGCATGGTTTGAACCAAGCTCAATATTATGAATATTATGTTTTTCACAAAGATTTAAAACATCATTGATGTTAGAGCCATTTTGAGCAAATGTTGTTGATACGTAAAAATTAGTATTCAATTAATATACTCCAAACAAATTATTCAAACATATCTGCCTGCAACACCTGATCCTTCCCCACATCAACCTTAAAGCGCCGCCCCAGATAATCATCAAGTTTTGCTGGTGACAAACCAAAGCCAGGCCGCCGCATAAGCACATCTTCAATTTTTAAAACCTTACCCTTTGGAATTTCACAAACCGTAGTAATACTTTTTCTAAGTTTTAAGTTGTTTTCAGTCTCACATGAAAGTAGTTCCTTTTTATCTGAACCCAAGGCAAGTTCAGCCATACGGATTACACTTACCGTTTCTTTTAATTTCTGTGGGGATAAAGACATCCTGTGGTCAGGGCCAGGCAGTGACTTATCAACTGTAAAATGCTTTTCATAAACACAAGCACCCATTGCCACTGCAGCAACTGGATTAATAAGTCCTGGAGTATGATCCGAATACCCAACCAAACAACTAAACTTATCTAAATATGTTTTAATAACCCTTAAGTTTGAATCTTCCAATTTTGCCGGATAATTACCGGTACACTGCAAAACAACAAGTTCACGTAAACCCTCACCATTAATAGCATCAATGGCTTGAGAGACCTCTTTCAAACTACTCATGGCTGTTGAAATAATCATGGGTCGCTTCTTTTTGGCAATGTGCTTTAATAGTGGCAGATTTGTTAGATCGGTCGATGCCAATTTAAATGCAGGCACGCCTAAAACTTTTAAAAGATCTGCACTTTCTTCATCATAAGGTGTGCTTAAAAATATAATATTTTTATTTTTAGCGTACTCAATAAGATCAACATGCATATTATGACTCATTTCCTGAGTTTTTAATAAATCAAACCATGTTTGATCCTTGTCTGAGCCGGTTGTTTCTATATGGTAGCTTGATTTTGGAGCAAGTTTTGTATTTAATTTTTCTGTTTTAAATGTCTGAAACTTAACGGCGTCAGCTCCAGCGTCAACGGCAACATCAATTAGTTTATATGCTAATTCTATTGAACCGTTATGGTTAACACCAGC
>CAZQUK010000256.1:0-5311 GCA_964596435.1 uncultured Oligoflexia bacterium | reverse complement strand
CCCACTCTCTTGCATTCAATTATTAAGCAACACCATTAATATTAAAATCGTTTAATCTTAAAACTTTCAACAAATGATGCGGTGCGTTCTTTTGTTGAATTCTTAAGGTATTAGTAACACTGGGATTAGTGTTACTTTTTTTAGGAACACTGAGATAAGTCCTTAATATTACAAAAGACTCCCCCACCCTGCTTATTTTGGGCTTTCACTATACATATAGGGCGATTTGTAACACCAAAAGCGGTAACACTAAATAAATCAACACACAGACTTGCAACACCAAAACCTTTCACACCCCATATTTCAACACTAAATGTAGTGTTACTCAAAACAGTGTTACTTAGTGGGTAAACTTAGTGAGTAAACATTGTGTACTCACTTACGTTATTTACTTACGTTATTTATAAACTAAATAAATAAGATAAATATATTTACATTATGAAGAAGACAAGTAAACTTTATGAGTAAGGGAAGTAAGATCAGTTAACAGGTGAAGGCAGCAGTCGCCTGTACAGAGAACAGTTCCAGTTCGGTTTGCTGTTGAAAAAGTAGGGGGAAAAATTATGCGAAGGATCGCGATTTCAAATGGTAAAGGTGGAGTAGGGAAGACCACGACAACGGCCAACCTTGGCGCGGCTCTAGCAAGGCAAGGCAAATCAGTTTTACTTATTGATATGGATCCACAGCAAAGTCTAACAGACTTTTTTGCACTTAATGTCGAAGCTGGTGGAGCACTTACTATGAAAGATGTGCTTTTATCAGATAAGTTTGATCCAAATGATGCAATACAAAATATTGCCCCAAACCTAGATATCATTCCAAACACCGAGGATATTGCCGCTTTTGAAGACGTTTTTTCAAAAATTAAAAGCGGTTATTATTCATTAAGAGGTGTTCTTGATAAAATCAAAAAAAATTATGATTACTGTTTAATAGATACACCACCTAGCCTTAACGTATTTGTAACATTATCGCTTGTAGCAGCTAATGAGGTTTTTATACCCCTAAAGGCTAACAACGTTGATTTAAATGCAACAGAGAGGTTTTTAGGCACTTTAGAGGCTGCTAGAGAAATGAATCCAAACTTAAAAGTCACTGGTGTGGTTTTTACGATGGTTAAAAAATCTAGTAAGGCTCAAGAGCTTTTTTCCAAAAAAATATTTGAAGGGCATGATTTTGAAGCCTGCGTGTTTAAAACAAAAATAAGAGATACTGTAAAACTTGGTATCTCATCCACTAAGGGTTTAGATGTTTTTCGTTATGACCCAAAAGGAATTGGTGCAACAGATTATAACGCCCTTGCCAAGGAGGTAGTAAAATGGAACTAGAAGTCAGAAGCCTTGCTCAAAGAAAGCTTGCAAAAAAAAGTTTAATCCCAACAAATGAAATCTTAAACAATAAGAATATTGAAGTTACCCCTAAAGAAGTCGCTATACCCATTAAGGAAAATGAAGTTCCAGCTGCAGAAATTAAAGAAGCGGTTTTTCAAAAAATAGAACCCGTAATTCAAGACCCACCAAAAGAGAGAAAGGTTAGGGGAGGCCCACTTAATAAAGAAACCTTAATTAAAATGGCAAAAGAGTTAGGGCTTGATATCAGGGAAAAGAAAGTTTGGATCAAGCATTCATATACAGTAACCCCAAACGATAAAGAGGAATTTAAGACTCGCTGCGAGGTTATGGGTGTGAAAATGCAAGATGCCATGGAAGAAGCACTTCACGATTGGTTTAAGAAAACACAAAAGCGTTACGACGCTTCGCTTCAAACCAGAGAATCATAATAGCACCTACACGGAAATTGTTTTAATCGTAATCGCACCTGTACGGAAATTTTAGCTCTGGATGAACGATTTTTAAGAACAATACTTTTGTGAATCGCACTTAAGCGGAACTTTTTACTCAAAAAGATGTTTGTTTTGTCCAATTTTCGCATTAAGTTATAGAAATGTTGGTCATGATCGCACCCGTAAGGAAGAAAATAGCCCTTAAAACCGCACATTCACGGAATAATACTATAAGCATAATCGCACCCACACGGAAATCAAATCGCACCGACACGGAAGGCTTTAATCGCACCAATACGGAAAAAACTTTAATTCTTTTTAGCACTTACACGGAAATGTCAAAGTGAAAGCTCATGCTAAAATTTCACTTTTTTTTAACTTTTTTTAGTTAACAAACACGAATTACATAATAATATCAAAAAGAAAAAACCGCACCTACACGGAAACATGTGTTGTTATTATCCGCATTATCATACATAATATTTTTATAAGGTTTTTTATCCTTGGGGGGATGCAAATGGGTTTTGACTCATTTTTTTTGATTCACTTGTTAATCGCACGTACACGGAAAGTTTACCGCACCTACACGGAAAAACAAGCATATTACGACTTCTTAATCGCACGTACACGGAAAACAATAGCACTAGCACGGAAAAATAATAGCACATACACGGAAGTGCTAACTAATAAATTACAGCAAGTTACGGGATTTAAAGCGGTTTTCCCCGGGGTAAGTAAGTGTTTAAATAATATATATACTTACTTAAATACTAATCCACAAAAAATAATTTTGGAGTTTAAATGGAATTAGAAAAGCTCCTAACCCCCGATCTTAGGGAGATTTTAATTCCTCCTGATGAAAGTATAATACCGTCTGGGTTAAAGATTGAAGAAATTGAAGATATTCAACTTGATCTTATTAAACGTCCGGATTTTATTGTTGAAGCAAACTTTCTTAATATTCCAATTTTTAAATTTGATAAAAACCAGCGCGGAAAGAAAAACAACTTTGCCATTAACCATATTGTTGAGCGCATTGATGATAAGAGCACTGTTACAAGGAAGGTTGTGGTTTCAGTAGCGCCCGGAGAGAGTGCCGGAAAAGAGAAAGAAGATCGTTTGCCCGGCGCTTTTGATCATGATGTTTGGCTTGTTTTAATGGATCTTTGGGATGAGCAGGGGAGAGCGGATAACGGTAAGGTATATTTTAAAATAGGGGATATTTGCAGAAGATTAACTATTGATTTTACTTCCGGTAATAACTTAAAAAGAGTTGTTAGTTCAATATCGAGGCTTAAAAGAACCATTATAGAATCCAAAAATGCATACTACTCAATGGAAACAAGTAAATATGTTTCACACTCTGTGAACCTTCTAGATTCTGCTTATACGGAAACTAAAAAAGGTAAAAGCCGAAAAATCGATGATCTTTGTTACGTTGTGATTTCAAAATTTGTTCTTGATAACTTAAAAAGGGATTATACGGCAAAGATTAATAGACGATTATACCAGCAGCTAAGTCTTGGCTTTTCAAAGCGCATATCAAATCTTATTACGTATAGAAAACAAGTTAAAAATGAATATGGTTCATTTGATTTTGCCTTAGATGAACTCGCATCAAAACTGCCCATTAGTGGAAAAGCGTATCCCTCAAAAGTGCTTGAGCGCTTACGCCCTACAATTAAGGAGCTTGAGAAGAAAGGGCTCTTTTCTTGTGAGGTAATTGACGTTAATGGCGAAAAATATATTCGTTTTGTACCGCTTCATAATGAGGATGCTCTTATGGGTGCGGAGAACATTAAGCGTTTTAGCGCTATGGTAAAAGAAGTTTACAAAGTAAATATTAATGAGTTTTTTGATCTTGAAGATGATGATCTGGAAACGCTAATTAAAAAATACGATAAAGAAATTCAGATAAAAAAGCGGAAATATTCCTGGTGCTATCATGTGATGACAATACTACTTCATCAGATGGTTAGGGGTAATTATAAAACCCGAAGTGAAAATGGGATAGGGGGTCTTTTGGTAAGCATGTTAAAAAAAGACGACCTTGATCTACCGTTAAAGTTTAAGCCCCTTGATGTTGAGTATGAAGAAGTGGCAAGGGAGAGGGAAATTAAAACTGCAGTCATGATTAAGCAAAATGAGGAAAAGGAAAAAGAAAAAGCGATAGTTAATTTAACGAATGGGTATTATGAAAAACTTTCCAAACCGCAAAAGACAAAATATTTAAAAAGGCTGGATAAAGAGCATGGGGATATGATGAGGGAGCTGAGGGAAAGCGAAGGATTTAGAAGAGGAATTGTGATGTCGTATATTGCTGAGGATATTAAGAATGGGGAAGAAATAGATATTTTGTAAAAAGGTTATCGGGTAACAGGCTGCGGGCAGGTTGGGGCAGGCATCAGGGGGAAATGGAATTCAGTCGCAGATAAAGGGCAGCAGTCGTTAGTACAGAGATCTAGTTTCAGTACCGTTTAAGAGAACACAAGATAAGAATATATGAAAAAAACTAAAACATTATCTTTGTATATTTCAAGTGTGCTTCATTTTTTAATATTTTTGGGTATTTGCGCTTCAATTAGCTCGATTGAAAGAATTATTTCCTCTCCGGTTGAGCAAGGTAATATGTTTGAAGCACTGGTGATGATGACAGTTGTGTGGTTTTTTATTGTTGGTTTGCATATATTAACTATTTTGTGGTTAAGGGCTAATAAAAAATGGGGTCTTACGATTGCTGGTACAATTGCTGTTGTTAATTCTGTAAGTATAATACTTCTTCCTTTAGGGGTGTTTGGCTTGTGGAAATATTTTAAGAATGTAAAGTATTACAAAGCTAAAAAAATAATATAAAAATAACGGTTATCGGGTAACAGATAGACGGAATAGAAGAGAAAACAGTTGGCAGGTATAGGCAGCGGTGACAGAGGAGTTTACAGATCAGGTTGCGGTCAGAGTCAGTTGTCATTGGAGAATTTCCGACCACCGCTGGCCGACAGCCGATAAGCCGACAGCGTTTTCCGAATCAGGGCTTGGATCCTGCATCAGGATCAGGTAATAAATAAGCTAAGAAAAACAGAATTAAGAAATAAAAAATTTATCGCCGTCCTTTTTTTTGTTAAATAAGCCGTAATAATTTAAGACAATTAAAATAAGCTAACTACTCAAAATTATTAGCCTCGTGGGTCTGGGCTCCCCCCTTCGCCCTAAAGGTCTTATGAGGGAGCCCAGACCCACGAGGCTAAAAGGAATAGGAAGAATATTAAGATAAAAAAATAATGTAAGAAAAAAAAGGGAGGGACGGTGGGGGGGAAAAAAACGGGAGCGGGGAAGAATGCAGGGGAGTGATTCAGTTGGCAGTGACAGAGGAGTTTACAGATCAGGTTGCAGTCAGAGTCAGTTTACAGTTTTTAAATTTCCGACAACTGTACTGCGGGCGCTTAACTGGAGCACATAGTACAAAGGCTTAACGAAATCCCGCTTTAAGAGAGAGAAAAATATTTTAGATTCACTTAAAAATCAATTTCC
>CAZQUK010000255.1:0-5385 GCA_964596435.1 uncultured Oligoflexia bacterium | reverse complement strand
ATTATTTTCCACCCACTGAAATTAATGAGGGTAATTTTCTGGGGCATTTGGGCTTTGGACTGCCGGGATCTACAGTCGATACCACTATTTCAAACGGAAAAATCCTCATGCAAAACAAAATACTATTGAATCTTGATGAGGAAAAAATAGCTGCAAAATCGCGCGAACACGCAACGGCTCTTTGGAAGAGAATATAATTCTGGGCGGCCAAATACGCCTAAATCTCTAATAGGCCGACACTTATTTGAAAGTTTTAAAGCCCATACGGTGCAAACCCCGCCCCAACAGTACTAATTGATTTTATACAGTATTTTTGTAACACTTGACATGCTGGACTTTTTTGCTATGGTAATTATATGGTGCATGATGCGGTGCACCATGAGACTAAAAAACAACAATTCCAGGGGGGGATAATTCATGAAAACAAAAATAATAATAACTACAGTTATAGCTTTTTTATCAATAAGCCTGAACGTTAATAATGCGCTTGGTGTTGAGGACACCATTTCATCAGTGCCGCTTCAAGCCCACTTAAATGCGGTTAATAAAGTTTTACTAAATTTGAACTATAGCCTTGCGGGCGAAAAACTTAATTTAATAATTGCAGGATCAGGCAAAGTTAAGGATCAATCAAATGCTTGCATTACTTTTGACTGCACAATGCTTCTAAATAATGTTACCTTTCAGATAATTTCAAAAAATAAATTGCACCCTGCCGTAAAAAACTGTCAATTACTTGCATCTGAATCTTTACGAACAGGTGCACCTCTTATTATTGAAGGTTTCAGACACAGAAGAATTAACAACCAATTTTTCATCTTTAATTTAGACAGTGGTGCCGGCGTTAAATGCCGTACTGGAAACATGATTTTCAACAAGTGATCTCAAATGGACCAATAAACCCTTACGCACACCGGTTCTAAAAGACTTCTAATTTTACAATCGGTGTGCATTCAAAAAGCTAATTTGTCTTATTTAAAACCTTATTTAAAAACTCTGCCCACTCATCTTTTGTATTAAACCCAAAAGTAACGTTTGCATCATTAACAGGAATTCTTAGTACTTCATTTTTTTTCAAATTAGCAATTTGTTTATCTAATCTTGAGTCAGTATTTTCAGGGTTTAAATTTAAAAGTAAATCTGCAAAATCCCTTAAAAACAATATTGGGTGCCCCCCCTTAGCTTGAAATTCAGGTACGCATACTTTTATTTCTGGATTAAGCGCATTTTTTAATTCACCAAAAGCCGCCCGACCTGCCGCCGGCACATCAACTGGCAAAACAAAAACAGCATAAGCCTTAATGTTTTCACAAACACACCCAAGCCCCACCTGAAGTGATGAAAATTGTCCAAGCTCAGGCTCATTATTAATACACACACGTATTTTTAGGTTTCTATATTTAACCCACCTAAAGGCCGCTTCTTTTAAAATTGGAATCTCGTTAAAATAGCGCTCAAGATGGTAGCCAAGAACAATAACAACCCGGCCGCATCCAGTTAAAACAAGCCTTTTTAACTGCTCTAAAAGCCATGGCGTGCCATTAAAATCAAGCAGACCTTTTGGCGCACCCATGCGTTCAGACTTTCCACCAGCAAGAATAACAAGTGGATAATTTTCAAGTTCATTTTCCATAGTAGACTTGTAAAATTTCAGCAGCAATACTAATAGAAATTTCAGTAGGCGATTTGCCACCAAGCTTTAGTCCTATGGGGCAAAATACATCATTAAGTTTTTTTTCACTCATTCCGCGCTTTGCAATATTACCACCAAGCTCCTTCCACTTGGTCTTACTTCCCATTAGACCCACGTATTTGGTTTCATGCTTTAATACTTCCTCAAGCACTACTTCATCTTCACTATGAGCATAAGTCATAATTACAACATAAGTGTCGTTAACGCTCCATGGGGCCTGGGCAATAAAATCCTGCCACGATTTTTTATGTCTTATAACCCCATCAGGAATTTTTGTGGACATTACCCACTCTTCGCGCCAATCAATAAGCTCAACCCTAAAGGGTGATCCAATAAGCGTTCTACACAGAGCCTGCGCCACGTGCCCGGCACCAAACACATAAAGCTTTGGACCCTTATTAATAACTTCATATAAAACCTCAGCAGCACCTCCACACGACATACCAGCTTCGGCCTTGAGTGAATATTTTTTAACCCGACTCTCACCATCTAAAACAATATTTTTTGCATCATTAATTACAAGTTTTTCTATTCCGCCTCCGCCAATGGTACCAAATATTGTACCATCTGCTAATACAATCATTTTAGCACCAACTTCGCGCGGTACCGAACCACTAACACTTACCATAGTTGCAACAACAAATACTTCGCCCCTTTTTTGAAGTTCTTCAAGCTTTCCGATCCAGTTCCACATAATAACCCCTTATTGTTATCAAACTTTTTTTAAAAATTCTTCAAGAAGATTTTCTGCAACCTTTTTTCTATACGCTGCCGTTGACCTAATATCATCAATTGGAGAAATCTCATCAAGCATCTTGCTTTTTGCTTGTGCAATAATATTAGAATTTACAATCTGTTTTCTAAGTAATGATTCTGTTTTAATGCACCTTACAGGCACTGGCGCCACACTTCCAAATGCAATTCTTGCGTCTGTTACCTTATCATTAACAGTTTTTGCAAGAGCCGCAATTGAAACCTTTGAAATTGTCTGCGCGAGTCTTGCTCCAACCTTGCGGTAATAATAAACAAGCTCGGTTTTATCTGTTAACTTTAATTTTTTAAGTTTTACGGATTTAATAAGCTCATTTTTTTCCATATTCATCTTTTTATAACCAAGAAAAAAATCCTCGACTTTAACAAGGCGGGCCGCCGTACCCGACACAAGCTCAATTTCAGCATCGTACACCAGTAATACGGGCAGCGAATCAGCTACAGGAGAAGCATTTGCAATGTTTCCGCCCAAAGTTGCCCTGTTTTGAATTGCTATGGTGCCTATTTCTTCTGAAGCTTTATATAACAACGGGAACTCGGTTCTGATTGCCAAGTTTTTAGATATTTCAAAAAATGTTGTTAGTGCGCCAATTTTAATGTGATCCTCAGTTTCCTCAATGCCCTTAAAATCTTTAATATTGGCAATATTTAGAAATTTATTGTTCTGTATGAGTCCCGATTCAAATTGAACCATAATATCCGTGCCACCTGCAATGGGGCTCCACACACCAGGTTCATCAGATAAAATTTTTAAGGCATGGTCCATGTCTTTTGGGGTTAGAACCCTGGCTCCCGGAAGAAATGATTTCATTTTTTTCCCCCGATTTTAGGTGCTTTTTGATTCACATTTTTTACTGATTCAATTATTTTCATGTACCCCGTGCATCTGCACAGATTCCCTGCAAATGCTTTTTTAATATCATTATCAGTTGGTGTGGGGTTATGCTCAAGCAGGTTTACTGTTGCCAACACCATTCCAGGCGTACAAAAACCGCATTGGGCTCCGCCATTTTGCAAAAAAGAAGCCTGCACTTTAAAAAGAAGCTCCTTGTTTTCAACCCCCTCAATTGTCTGAATTACAGCGCCATCAATTTGCATAGCCGGCACAAGGCAGCTATTAACCAGTTTCCCATTCATAAAAACCACACACGCCCCGCACTCACCTTCACCACAGCCTTTTTTAGTGCCAGTCAGACTAAGCTCACCACGCAAAACATCAAGAAGACTCATCATTGGATAAACTTTAAGTTCAATATTTTTTCCATTAACGATAAGTTTAATATCTATTTTATCAGCCACATTACCCGTGCAAATAATCTTACTGTTATTTGCTTCATTATTTGAACTACTATTTGAGCCACTACTTGCATTATTGTTTATACTTGTGTTCACTTTAACCCCTCAAGTGCTTCCATCATATCTTCTGGTAAAATTGGAACATGGTTAAAACTTATCCCAACCGCATCTTCAATTGCGTTTGCAATAGCCGGTGCCACACCATCAAGAGGTAATTCACCAATACCTTTAGCCCCACTCGGACCATAAGGTGTCGGGGTTTCTGTAAAAAACACTCTGATTGAAGGTGTATCAACAATTGTTGGTATAATGTAATTTGCAAACTGGTTATTCAGCATGCGCCCATTTTGCGTAAGAACATTTTCATAAAGCGAAAATCCGATTCCCTGCAATACACCACCTTCGATCTGGCCTGCAGCTAAAGTTGGATTTACAACTTTTCCAATTTCCTGAAGTGCCATAAAATCTTCAACCTTGGTCTCAAACGAAACGGTGTCAACACTTACATCGGCAACATAAACGGCCCAGGCATAAGTTGCATAAGCATCACCCTTGTAGGTTTTATCGTCCCAGTTAATTTCAGAAGGCTGTTCATATTGGCTAAACGCCCTAAGCTCCCCATATTTTGAAATAAACGCCTTACATGCAGATTTAAATTCATTCTTGGAATAAGTTTCCTGCAAAAGCCCGCCTTGAATCAGTGTCTGCTTTAAACTTAACGCCGCAGATTCAACAAGCTTCCCAACTATCATGGTTGTTCTTGATGCAACGGTCGGACCACTATGTGGAACAATACTTGTGTCAGGATTTGTAACCTCAATATCGTTTATTTCAAGATTAAGTGCATCTGCTACAATTTGTGAAAACACTGTGTTTTTACCCTGCCCCATTTCTGTACTTGAAGTAAGAACCAGAATTTTTCCTTCCGTCGTGGCGCTAACGCCTACAACGGATGACAGATACTTTTCTCCGGAACCTGTAAACCCTGCTCCATGCAAAAATGTTGCATAACCTATTCCACGTTTAATTTTGTTTTGCGGATTATCCCTAATATAACGCTTTTTTTTGTCAAAATAGTCACTTTCTTTAAGCGCACGTTCAAGCAACTTTGCTAAATTTACTTTTTCTTTTATAACTTGGCCAGTTGCAAGTGTTTTACCTTTTTTTACAAAATTAATTTTTCTTACTTCTTCAGGTGTCTTATTTATTTCTCGGGCAATTTTATTTATGTGTTTTTCAAGCGCAAAAATACTCTGTGGAGCACCAAAGCCCCTAAAGGCACCCCTGGGTGGAAAATTTGTTGCAACCGCATGGCCGGTTAACTTAACATTAGGAATAGAATAAACGCCCGCGGCATGCAAAAGACCGCGCGATAAAACAACAGGGGTTAGCGTTTTATAGGCCCCTCCATCCAGAACAAATTCAATTTCAAGCCCAAGTATTTCACCGGTTTTTTCAACCGCAGCTTTTATTTTTGTTAAAGACGGGTGCCGCTTGGTTGTAACCAGCATATCTTCTGCGCGTTCATAAACCATTTTTACATGTCGTCCCGACTTCCACGCTAAAAGTGAAGCATGTATTGCAAGAACACTTGGATAATCCTCTTTACCACCAAATGCTCCGCC